>CAYXGR010000198.1:0-5989 GCA_964464525.1 uncultured Planctomycetaceae bacterium | reverse complement strand
CTCAGAGACGATCCATCAGCTTCCGGGCATACTCACATTGAGACGTGTTGCCATGTTTCAAGGTGATTCCCAGGGCTCGGATTGCCTTCTCGCGTTGACCGGTCTCTGCATAGAGACCCCCCAATCGGATGCCCGTCTCAGCGATGAGCAGGCGGGCCTGATCATTGACCGGCGTCGACGTGACAATGCGTTCATACTCGCGAAACACACCCTCAATATCGCGTTGCAGAAGCAGCACCGCGCCGAGGTCAAACCGAACCTGCAAGGCGTCGGGATCGAGTTCGAGGGCCTTGCGGTGTTGCTCGGCCGCCTCGGCGTAGCGATTCAGACGCGTCAGGGCGTGGGCGAGATTATGGCGGAGGACGACATGATTGGGATGACGATCGATCATTGGCCGATAGTCATCGACCGCAAGGGCGAAGTCCTGGGATTCGAGCATCCGCAGACCGTCCAACCGGTTGATGATTTCGGGTACATGGGCATTGACCGTCATGGCATCCAACAGCGACCGTCGCGCCGCGTCCACGTCGCGGGTGGCGACTTGAAAATCGGCCAGGGCGATGCGAGGTTGAGCCGTGCCGGGATCGAAATCGATCGCCTGTTGATAGGCCTCGGCTGCCTCCTCGGTGTGTCCCTGCTGAAACAGAAATCGCCCCCATTCAACCCAGAGTGCCGCCGAGCGCGGGTGCGGCATCGGACCGGTCTTTTGGATTAATTTTATACGAACGTCTTTATCTAGGGCCAGGGCCCGCTCGTAGGCCGTCCGGGCCGCATCCCAAACACCCAAAAAAGTCTCCACCTGGGCCAGCCTCCGGTAGAGGTCGGCATGTTGGGGATAAAGGGCGATCGCCTTCCGAAGTTGATCGGCCGCACGTGATCGGTCATCCGTAAAGAGATAGAGCCAGGCGAGATTAAGGTTGTTCTGGGCGTCGCCGAGAAATCCCCACGACTCGCACAGCTCCAGATGGGCGATCCCCGCACGAACCTGCTGCATCTGTTCGTCGGTGACCGACTCGGCATAACGCGGATTGTACGGCCAGTCAGGCGTCTCGCCGGGCGCGCCCGCGAAGGCGCGCTCCGCGAGATAATCGTGATAGCTCCAGACGCCGGAGTGCGCGATCAATGCGACCATGACACACGTCGATAAAATGTAGCCGATTCCGACAGGTCTGATCCGACCGGCAATCTTCAGGCGGATGCGTTGGATCAACACATCGCGTGCGTGAAAGACGCGAATCCCTTTCATCAAGAGATAGGTGACGATGCCCGCGATGCCCAGCGACATCAGGAAGGGAAACACGTTGTAAAGGCCCCAGATGCTGAAGAAGACCGTGGCGAAGAGAACGATCGCGACGAGTTCCTCCGCGAGCGAAAGGTCGTAGCGCCGAGGCTTTTTCACATCCAGCGGCCTTGCGCCAAGCGCCGGTCTGCCGAAACCGAAGTACAACGCATCGTTCGGGCAGGTCTGGACGCAATCAAGGCATTTCATGCAGCCGGGGTCGACGACCATCTTGTACAGCTTCACCTCCTCGGCGACGCGGACGTTGGAGGTGCAGGCGGCGGTACAGTGCCCGCATTCTCGACAGGCGTCGGTGACACGAATCCGCGCCGGGGAGAGCCGATCGGTCAGGGCGAAGAAACCGCCGTACGGGCAGGCGTAGGTGCAGAACCCCTTCGGCCCGAGGAAAAAGATAATGGCAACGCCGCAGCTCAGAAGCGTGATGATCGCGAACAGGATGCCGGGGAAGGTGTCCCAGAAACCCGTGCGCGAGAGGTGCCAGGCGAATGCCGGGGGCCGTCCGCCCGAGAGGGTATGCCAGATTCGCCATCCCAACGGCCAGAGAAACATATAAATCGCGGCGGCAAGAGGGATGAAAACCATGAACCGGGTGCGAAAGGCCTTGGGCCGGAGTCGCAGACGCTTGAAAACCCACAGCGTGAGATCCTGATAGGCGATGAGATGGCAGCCCCAGCCACAGACCCAACGACCGAGAACCAGCGTCGCGAGCAGGGCGGCGGCGAAGAAGAGAAAGCCCATGTTGATCTCGCCGGCGCGGAGGGTCTCCATCGCCTCGGAGGGTTCGACGGGAGTCAGCGTCTTGCCCGCCCAAACCCAGTGCAGGTAATGACCGATCATAAGGAGATGGACGCCGACGAGGGACCAGGCCCGCCAAAGGCCGGCCCGGGAACGCTTGCGACCGGTTCGCGGATCGACGTCGATGACGGGGAGGGTATGATCGAAGTGGGAACTCGGCGCGGCGTGCCGATCGGAATCGTGCTCGGTGAACGCTTCGGACTCTGATCGTGACTTGCCTGACATGGTTCCTCGTGGGCGGCCCTCGTTGGGTGGGCGAACGCGTTTGAGCGTACCCGATTGTTTCTTGCGGATCGAGCCTGTTGATATGAATGATAGTAGAGCATCGGCAATGCTGACTTTCGACGTGAAAGAGTGGCCCACTGACTTACGCCGGGGGGGCGGATTATGTCGAGCGAGCGGTGACCGCTTCCTTGTGAAAGAAAAGCCCACTCGCTTGCGCTCGGGGCTCGGATTGGAGGCGGGATTCTTCCAGTCGAGCGGTGACCGCTTCCTTACGGGCGCGGCTCTGATTTGTGCGGCTCTGATAGGCGCGGTTCTGATGTTGGGGGTGACCGGTTGCGGGGGGGATTCGCGCATCGCGTCGACCCTTCCTCAGGTCTGGGCCGCCGGGCCTTCGAAACGGGTCTTGAAGACCGATTCGCTGCGCGACGTAACGTCCTGTTTCAGTCGCGAAGAGAACCGAATTCACCTGACCGGGGCCGTGAATGAAACCATCGCGTTCGACTTCGTACTCTCTGCGACAGATCACTACGCGAGTGGTCTGGTGATCGAGGCGGAGGATCTCGTCTCACCGTCCGGGACGATCTCGCGCGAGGCCGTGCGTATCTATCGACATTGGCCCATCGCCATCGACCGATTTCCGAACTGGTATTATCGATCGATCGGGCCGCGCAAACCGCGCGAGATCCCCGACGCCCTGGTTCCCATCTCGACGCCGCAATACGGTCAACCGTTCACAATAGCGCCGGGGGAAAGCCTGGTTCTGTGGGTGGAGATTCGGATTCCTCTCGATGCGCAAGTGGGTGAATACGAGGGCGCGATCATCGTGCGCGAACCGGGCGGATCCAACAGCCGCACCCCGGTGTCCCTGTCGGTCCGCGACATCTATCTGTCGCCGGAAGACGCGATACCCGTGCTGGCACGGGTTCAGATCGCGCCGATCATCGCGGCCCATACTTCGCTCGATCCGGAGAATATGCGGCAGATTCTGTCGGACCCGGAGGCACGGCGCGTTCTGTACGAAACGTTTTCCCTGTTGCAGGAGCACGGCCTCAGCCCGCTGACCGATGCGGTGCGGCCCTACTTTTCGCGGGAAATCGACGGCACCATCACCCTCGACTGGGACGATTATGAATCGTTCTGCGGGCCGCTGATCGACGGAACCGCCTACGCGGACGGACGCGGACCGGCACGATGGCCGCTGCCGGTCGATCTGTCCCAGCCCGATCCCACGCAATTCGGAGGGCTGGGCTCGACGACCTATACCGCTGTATTAAGGAAGACACTCGAAGCGGCGGCAGCCCATTTTGAGGAGAAGATTCGGCTGGATCAGGCATATGTGTTTCTGGACTATCCCGGCAACGATCATCCCCGAATCGAGGAGCTGGAACGCGTCCGTACGCTGGCGAAGCTCACGCATCTGGCCCACGAGCGGCTCCGCTTCGTCACGCGGCTCATACCCCACCCAATGTCCCCGTTCGGCCTTTACGATCATGTCCACATGGATCTGACGTCGGTCATCAACATCTGGTCCACGCCGGCCCGCTATCAGCATCGGCCCACGATGGCGCGGCTCCAGACAGTGGGGCGCGAAACGTGGTTGTGGCCCGATCGGCCGCCGTTCAGCGGGTCCATTGCATTGGAGGCGTCGCCCATCCAGACGAGAAGCCTGGCCTGGCAGGCCTTTCTTCAAGGACACGACGCCATCCTCCTCGATCATGTGACGCAGTGGCCGGAGAACGGATTCGACGAGCCGATCCACGATCGCCGACAGCGGAGCGACACGTGGCTCGTGTATCCGGGCACCCTGTTCGGCCTGCGGACGCCCGTCCCGTCGGTCCGGCTCAAGCAGCTTCAATTGGGATTGCAGGACGCCCAGAAGCTTCGCCTGCTGGCGAAACATGACCGGTCGGCGACGGCACGGCTGATCGCCGGCTCCTTGATCAAGGCCGCCGGCACCGACGCCTATGGCGACCACTATCAGGACGGGTTTTTCGGCCGCCGGGTGAATGATCCCGCGATTTGGGAACAGGCGGTGGGACTGGTCAACGACGAACTCGAACACGCCCTGCGCGATCCGTCGGAACCCGGGGCCGAGTCCGGAGCAAGCCGTGCGGACTGGGCTCGGTTTCTGGGTGCGACGCGTTCGATCCAAGCCTGGGTCGAATCGTCCCGCTTGCGGATCGATAATCGCCCGAAACGGCAGGGCTATCTGATGAGCCATGATGTCGCCATCCGTAGCGATTTACGCACACCCCTGACTGGCAAACTGAACTTCGGGCCGCTGCCGGAAGGGGCGAGGCGTGTGAGCGACGTGGTCCGGATAGGACCGATCCCGGAGATGGGAATGGAACGAAAGCGGCTGGTCGCCCATTTTACGGCCCTGCCCGAGACCGATCTGGACGGTCACGCCATGCAGCCGATTGTCTTCGATGCGGGGACATCCGGTCGAATCGAGATGACGGCCGCGCCGGCCATTGTCTTCGCACCGCGGGCGCCCCGGCCGATCCGGGTGGACGGACGCTTGAACGACTGGCTCCCCGCGGTATCGAACGCAGCCGGAGACTTTCGGTTGATCACGGCGAACGGCGGTCCACGGCACGGGGGCCGGTCCCCGGCCACGAATCAGACGATTGCGTATTTCACACGGCGCGACGGGATGTTGTACATCGGCATCCATGCAGCCGCCGCGGAGTCAAGCAAAGCGGATCTGGAAACAATCGGCCCCTATAGCAACCGAGTAAACTATGAAGACCTGATGCCGGTCGGGGGGGAAGACCTGGTGGAGATCCTGATCGACCCCACCCACGCGGGCACCCAGAGCGACGATCTGTATCACATCGTCGTCAAGTCCACGGGAAATCCGAAGTTCGAACGCGGTGTGGAGATGACGCCGCCGATCGGCCGCGCCGGACCCTGGCCCGGCGCGATGCCGACGTGTTCTGTGGTGGCGACGGATCAGGGCTGGTCCGCCGAAATCGCGATCCCCCTCGCGGCCTTCGGACCGGAAGCGATGGAGAACCGCGTCTGGGGCGTCAATCTCGCGCGGTTCGATCCCGTCCACGGCGAGTATTCGGACTGGGCCCGGGCGCCACGGTATTGCTACGATCCGCGAACGCTAGGCAATCTCGTGTGGCCGTACGCAGAATGATCCGTCATCTTCAATCTGAGATCTGAGATTTCAAATCTGCATTCTGAAATCTATAATTCACGATCCGAAATCACAACCCCTCCCAGCAGCCCGTGGTAGAACTGTGGCACCGGTTTCCAACCGGTGCGTATCCATTGAAAACAGACGCTACGACATCCAGTCAACACTTCCACCACGGACTGCTAGGCTTGAACGACTCCGGCCAAGGGATTAGTTTGCGCCGAATGAACATCGTCGCACACGGCATAGACCTGGTGGAAAACGAGCGGATTCGGCACGTCTGGGAGCAACATCCGGACCAATTCCTGAATCGCATCCTGACACCCGTCGAGCGTGCCTACTGCGAGCGGAGGAAAAATCCGGTGCCCCACATCGCCGGCCGCTGGGCCGCTAAGGAGGCGATCCTCAAGGCCCTCGGCACCGGCTGGCGCGGAGCGATCGCCTGGACCGACATGGAAATCACCAACGATTCCGCCGGTCAGCCGCATGTCAGCCTATCGGGGCATACGCGGGAAGTCGCC
>CAYXGR010000197.1:2305-5997 GCA_964464525.1 uncultured Planctomycetaceae bacterium | reverse complement strand
TGATGCAGCCGATGACCGCGATGAACATCTGGGCATCGGGCGTCAGCAACCGGAACACCCGGGCGACGAGATAGACGCCCGCGGCAACCATCGTGGCTGCGTGGATCAACGCACTGACCGGCGTCGGCCCGGCCATGGCGTCCGGCAGCCAGACATGCAGCGGAAACTGCGCGCTCTTGCCCATCGCCCCGCAAAACAGACCGATGCCCATCAACGAGGCGAGTCCGTAGCCGCATAACGTGAAGGACGAGGCAAAGATGCCGGTATTCGAATGATATTGTTCGGCAAAGGAGGCGGCGGCCCCGTCGAGATCGAAGGTGCCGGTGTACATCACCACCAGGGCGAGGCCGATGATAAAGCCGAAGTCGCCGACACGATTGGTGATAAACGCCTTCATCGCCGCATCGCTGGCGAATTTCTTGTCGAAGTAATAGCCGATCAGCAGATAGCTGCACAGCCCAACCAGTTCCCAGAAGAAAAACATGAACAACAGGCTGCTGCTGATGACCAGACCGAGCATGCTGAAGCAGAACAGGGAGAGGTAGGCGAAGAAACGGTGATACTTGCTCGTGCCGTCAACCTCGTCGCTGTGCCCCTCCATGTAGCCGATGCTGAAAAAGTGAATCCAGAAGGCGATAAAGGTGACCATGAAAAACATGATCACGGTCAGCGCGTCGAGCTTGACGCCGACGGTGATAGGAACGTCACCGAGTTCAGCCCAGTGATACCGAAATGCCCCCACCGACAAGGCGGCCTGACCATCCGCCGATTCTCCAAGCCAGCCGATCAGGACATAGGAAGAAAGCAGACAGCTCATGCCGATCGCCGCAAGGGCGACATAAGAGGCACGCGGTTTGCCGAATCGCGGCCCCCAGAAGGCGAGGACGATGAAGCTCAGTAGCGGAATCAAAACACCGAGCGTGAGGCAGATTTCGTAGGTGTGATTCATGGAGTCCCGTTTATCCGCGCAACTCGTCGCCGAGATCCACATCGATCGTCCGCAACGTGCTGTAGAAGTTCATAAAAATCGCAATCGCCAGGGCCGCCTCCGCGGCGGCCAGGAGAATGACAAAAATCGCAACAATCTGCCCGTCGAGCATCCCGGTCTGATACTTGCTGAAGGCCACCAGGTTCACGTTGGCCGCGTTGAGCACCAGTTCAACCCCGATCAGAATACCAATCGCATTCCGCTTGGTGGCCATGCACAAAATGCCCAGCGAAAAGAGCAGGGCCGACAGCACGAGATAATGATTGAGGCCGATGTCAAACATAGGCGATTATTTCTCCGGTCGCGCCAGATAGGCCGCGCCAATCATGACCACCAGCAGCAACACGCTCGCCACCTCGAACGGCACGAGGTAATCCGTCAGCAGTGCGTTGCCCACATCGGCGACCTTGGGAGATTCCATCATCGGGGCCGCGTCGGCCGGGTTCCAGTCGGCCGTCAAAGTAAGCGTGCAGATCCCGAACACCAGCAGCGCGGCGACCACGCTCGCACCAACCGCCTGCCCCCGCGTCGGCGAGAAGCCGACCCACGGCGACTTGCTCGTCAGCATGACGCCGAAGACGATCAAAATCAGCGTGCCGCCGGCATAGACGATCAGTTGAACCACGGCCAGAAAGTTGGCATTCAGCAAAAAGTACAAACACGCCACCCCACCCAGCGTCCCCAGCAGACACGTCGCCGACCGGACGATGTTCTTCGAGACGACGATACCGACCGCGCTGAAGAGCGACACACCCGCAAACAAGTAAAACGCCACTGCTTCCATAGTCCTCAGTCCGATCCCTCGAAACTCAAAACTCGCAACTCGTCACCTACGCGCCCGGCAACTGCTCCACCGCCAGCTTGCCAACCAGCCGGTGCTTGTTCACAAACCCATACGTCGCCGTCCCCATGATCCCGATCGCGACAATCGTACCGATCGCCACAAGCAGCCAGTGAAGCACGGCGTCGCACCATATCAGCCAGCCCCACGCCAGATGCTCGGTCCCCAGGATCCACAACGTATTCGCCAGCAAGACTACCATCGTCAGCGGCAGCAACACCTGAATGCACGCATACAACACCTGGTCGATCCGAATCCGTGGCAGCGTCCACCGAATCCAGAGCTGAACATAGAGCAACATCGTCGCCTTGATCACAAACCAGATCGGCCCGTCAAAGAGGAGACCGCGAACGAGCGTTCCCCAAACGCCCTCGCCCAGCTCCCAACCAGCCAGCCACGATTCCGGCAACGGTGATTTCCACCCACCGAGGAACAGCAAGACCGCCAGCCCCGAGACAATAAACATCGCCGCATACTCGGCGAAGAAGAACAGAGACCATCGAAAGCCGCTGTACTCCGTCAGGAAGCCCGCCACGAGTTCCGATTCCGACTCGGGCAAATCAAAAGGCGCCCGCTTGCAACTCGCCAGCGAAGCGGTGTAGTAGCAGAAGAACGCCACGAAGCACCACGGGTTCGCAAAGACAAACCAGTGCCAGAACCCCCCGCCGCCCGTAGCCTGCTGCTCGACAATCGTCGTCAACTGAAGCGACCCCGCCATCATGACGGGTATCAGCAACGCCATCCCCATCGGGATTTCATACGAGACCATCTGGCAGGCCTCGCGCATCGCTCCATAGACCGACCACTTGTTGTTGCTCGCCCACCCCGCCAGGATGACCCCGACGACCTCAATCCCCAGCATCGCCAGAATAAAAATCAACGCCACGTCCAGATCCCGAAACACCCACGCCGCGGCAAAGGGCAACGCGAGAAATGCACAGATCGGCGGGACAAACGTCACATAGATCGCCAACTTGAACAGGATCGGATCGCCCTCCGGCGGGATCAGATCCTCCTTAAACAAGAGTTTGAGCCCATCGGCCGGCGATTGCAGCCAGCCATGCCACCCCCCCACCCGCATCGGTCCCATCCGAGACTGAATCCGGGCGGAGATCTTTCGCTCCCACCAGATGGCGAAGGCGGGAATAATCCCGATAAAGCTGATGATCCCACCCAGCGCAACCAGATCGCGAATCAACTCAAACTGAAGCGGCCAGATGACGAAGGCCGCCAGCGGCCCGAAACCCGTCTCAATCCCCAACCCCCGGTGAATCGTCTCGACCGTAAGCTCGTAGGGCACGCCGATCAGCCAGATCGCGTGTTCACCGGACGCGGGAGCCAGCGATTGTACGAATGCAAACACCTCGGCATGCAGCCAGACGATCAGGCAGACGCCGATCACACCACCAAAGAAAAGGAAGGCCGCCACATAGGGCAGCCGCAGAATCCGTCCGATCATTCGATAGAAGAGCACCGCCAAGGCCCCGGCGGAAAATGTCAGGCTCGCCAGCGCCGCTCCGATGACGCCGATCCACACAAAGGGAATCTTCCAATCCGCGTCCGCAAGATCAGCATCCCAAGGCGCCAGCCACGATGCACACAGCATCACCACCAGCAGATGAATCGCCCCAAGCCCGAGCAACCAGACGATGGCCTGACGTCGATAACCGCCGAGCGTCTCCGGGTTTTTTGCGATCCAGGGAAGGGTGATCTGACTCACCGAAAGCCTCCAATCACTCGAACAACCCCCAAACAACACTAAAGCGTGAGTTTATAACGACTTGTCCCAGACTTGTGAAGGGGTGGCACAAATGAGTGGCACCAATGGATAGCACTAGTGGGTGGCACTAAATGGGTGGCACT
>CAYXGR010000197.1:0-2205 GCA_964464525.1 uncultured Planctomycetaceae bacterium | reverse complement strand
AATGGGTGGCACTGTCAAGGCTCGATCCCCAAGGATCGTGCCTTGGCAGTGGCGACGCGCTGGCATACCCAGGCATTATACTGAACCGAGAATCCCATCTCAGTCCTCCATGAACATGAATCCCTCCCGTGATCTTTTTGCACTCGATTTCGACGATTCCTCGTCGCTTGCCCCAAAGGGGCTTAACATGTCAGCCCAGGGCAGAGCGTAGCGCCGCCCTGGGTTCGCCAGAATCTCCATCACCCAGCCCTGAAAGGGCGACACAACCCGCGTGCCACACTACTCTAAGGACTGATGATTTGCAGGTGACGATTGACGAAATCACTATTCGACATTGATGCACTGGCCGCCCCAACCGGCGACGGCGAAACCCTGATCCAGCCGCCTATCGGGGACATGCCCCCCCTCATCGAGGCCAATCGCCGCCTCCGCGCGAACACCAAACTGCTCCTCCTGGATCGACCCGCCGCCGAATGGTCGCCCGATTCATCCGAAACCGGCCCGATCATCATGACCGGTCACCAGCCGAGCTTCTACCACCCCGGCGTCTGGGCAAAACACCAGGTCGCCACCAATCTGGCGGCTCGAACCGGCGGAACCACCCGCATGCTCCTGGTCGACAGCGACGTCCCCCATCAACTCACAATCGCCTGGCCCGACACCTCGGAGCAATTCTGCAAGGTTCGCACCACGAGCGCAGCCGCATCGGCCGGTCAATCCTTCGAATACCTCCCAAACCGAGCCCCAGGCGACTGGCAGCAAATGTTCCAATCGATCGACCGAAGCTGGAGCACGGATTCGATCGACCTGCTGGATACATTCATCACCGGTTTTAGAAATCCGCCCCTCGGTGCAATCTCGCATCAGCAAGGCTATATGGCCCGCTGGATGGGCGGGATGGCGGCCATCGAGATCAAACTCGGCGGGGCCGTACCGGAGTTCCTCTGCATCAGCAAACTCTTTTCGTTCGCCTCCGATTCGGCGGATCCCGCAGCGGCGGCCTTCACGGCCCACCTGCTCATCAGCGCCGATTCGTTCGTCGGCATCTACAACCAATCACTGGCAGCCTATCGAAAACGCCGCGGCATCCGCGGCAGGCAACATCCGATTCCCGACCTGGCCGACGAAGATGGCCGACTTGAGATCCCGTTCTGGATGGTGCATCCGCAACAACCGCGTCAGCGTGCGTTCGTCTCAAAAGCGGCGTCGGGCGAACTCACGCTTCACGCGGAAGATTTAGCGAATTGTCGAATCGACCCCGATCACCTTCGACGCGATCCGACACGCGTGCTGTCCGATGCATTGGGCGACTGGTCGATCCGCCCGCGCGCCCTGGCGCAGACGATGTATGCCCGGCTCCTCGCCTGCGATCTGTTCATCCACGGCATCGGCGGCGCCAAGTACGACCAGATCACCGACGCGATCATCCGCGCCTTCTTCGGTGTCACCCCCCCCGCCTACGGCTGCGTCTCGGCCACCCTCCACCTCGACCTCCCCCGCTTCGGCGTCCAACCCGCCGACCTCGTTCAAGCCCAACACAAGGCACGCGATCTGCGGTACAACCCGCAGCGTTACGTCGCAACCGACCAAAACGCCACCGACGTCTATGACGGAGGCGTACCCAGCACCCGTGAAGGAACCACGTCCAGCGATCCTGACGGAACCATGCACACCCCCCGCGACGGCGCCCCACCGGAGATAAACGGCGAAGGAGGATCGGAGTCGATCCATGACTCAATCCCCGACCTGAAATCCCTGATCGCCCAGCGCGCCGAGGCCATCGAACGCGCCCGCACCCTCCGCGCCGAACGCCGAACCAATCGAGCCGCAAGAAAATCAGCCTACGATCAAATCCACCGAGCCAACGCGGCCCTGATCGCAACCATCCCCGATCTTCGCAACAAGACAAACCGCCATCTCACAATCCTGAAAAACCAACTCACCCACAACCAAATAGCCAACGCCCGCGAATGGTTCTTCGCATTGTATCCACCGGCAAAGCTACAAAAACTCCAAGCATCCCTCAAAAACACTTGACCCTGGCAGACCATGGGTGAACTGTGGCACCGGTTTCCAGGGCCGTCAACATGCGATCAGTCCAGACCGCGCGTTCCGTCCACGTCCAGCGGACGCGGACTTCTCCGGTTGGCTTAGCCCCCTTTTCTCACAAGATAATTGATTCAGAGCCACGTTTATCAGAGCCGC
>CAYXGR010000196.1:0-6029 GCA_964464525.1 uncultured Planctomycetaceae bacterium | reverse complement strand
ATTAAAACCCGAACATGATGCCCACACCACATCCAAGCACCGCGAGACCGGCGAGGGCGTGGCTGTAGCGCTCGAGGGACTTGACACGGAGAAAACCGATTCCGAGACAGGCGGCCGACACGATGATCGCCATCGTGGCCAAAGTCGTGATTCCGAAGAGCGCCGTTACCCACGCGACATCCGTCAGGCTCCCCTGTGCTGCGGGGAACATGACCAGGGGAATCAAGACCTCGCACGGGCCGAAGAGGAAGATCGTGAACAGAATCCAGGGGGTGATCGATTTGGGTTCGTTTTCCAATTGGGGATGCGCGTGCCTCGGTGCCCACGGACCAGACGCCTTCTTGCTGGTGCGATGTTCTTCACCGGCGTCGTGGACATGGAGGTGGTCGGTTTCATGGACGTGGGCATGCCGGTGGATCATTCCATCGGCGTGTGCGTGGAGGTGGGTGTGCGGCCGGTTTCGAATGGCCCGCCGGAGACCCCAAACGCCATACATCAGGCCGAAACCGATCATCAGCCAGGCCGCCCAATCACCCCGGATCGATTCGATCCATTCGAGCCGGTCGAGACCGAGGCCGAATCCGATGCCCACAAAACCCAGCACCACGGAACTGAGCACGTGACCGGTGCCGCAGATCAGCGTGATCGCGAGCGTTTTGGAGAGCGTCCAGTTTCGGGCACGGGACATCGCCACGAAGGGCAGATAGTGATCGGGGCCGGCGAGGGTGTGGAGAAAGCCGAGCGTGATGGCGGTGAGGGCAAGCGAATTGGGCAGGTCGGGCATGAAGGTACCAACCCGCAAGGTAATCGATGTTGCTTCCGAAAATCAAGTCTCGGCATGTGACGAAGGTGTCCATGACAGTTTCGGCGACTCGCAAGTCGGCAGTAAGATGGGTCATCTGACCCATCTGGTGATCGCGCGGATTAGCGAATGTGAACCGCGATCTCAACCACAAAGTGCATCCAATCCGAGCCCCGAGCGCAAGCGAGTGGGGCAGAAGACCAACGGCCTCCCAGCAAGGAACCCCGCTCCGACGCTCGGGGTTCCGAACATCATCTGCCTATGTAGTCATGGACACGGTCCAATCGGTTCATCGGATCCCAGTCTGACATTTCGCCTATGGATGGATGAAAAGCGTGCGCCAGGGAATCGAATAATGATGGGTGGGCGCTGACCGCTTCCTTACGGGCGCGGCTCTGACAGGCGCGGCTCTGATTGGCGCGGCTCTGAATTGCGCGGTTCTGATTGGGATCTAGTCCGTGAAGATGCTTTCGGCCAGCGAGAACTGCTCGGGGAGATTCGAGTAGACGTCATCGATGTTGTCATGCGTCAACCCGATGACGTTGAGCAACTCCTCCGGGATCTCCTCGATGGGCGGATAGGTGCAGAAACCGATCTCCGCTCGGCAGGAAAGCAACTCCGCGATGTGGACGATGACCGGTAATTCGCGATTCACCTCCGCAAGCGTCATGGGCTTGTGGTGATAGCCGATGGAGGTGCAGAGAATCTGTGGGAATCGCCATTTCGTCACCAGTGCCATTCCAAAGGCCTGGTGATTCGCGCCGATGATTTCCTCCTCGAGCGCGCAAAAGTCACTGCCCTCGTTGTTCATCCTTGCGATGACTTCGGCGAGTTGTTTCGCAAAGAGCTGCCGCTCGACGAGAAGCCCGAGGTCGGCCATCAGGCCGGCCAGGAAACTTTCCTCGACCGCAGGCCGTCCTTGTGCTGACGAAAGCAGGCGTGCACAGACGGCGGTGGAAATCGAATGTCGCCAGACTTCGGTCCCGCTGAATCCTTCGATCGGGCTACCACCGCTGAACAGGTGGGTCATCGAGGCGGCGATGGCGATGTTTTTGACCGCCGAGAGACCGAGCAGAACGATGGCACGATCGATTCCCGAAATCTGCCCCGGCAATCCGTAGAAAGCGGAGTTGACGACCTTGAGGATTCGTGCGGACAACGCCGGATCATTCTTGATTACCAGATGAAGATCGCGTGCGGTGGACTTGGGGTTTTCCACGATCTGGATGATCTTGACGGTGACTTCCGGCAGCGTTGCTATCTCGCCGATGTCGGCGATGGCTGCGTCAACCAATGCGATCGCTTCCGTATTCGTTTCGGTCTGCAGCATAGGAAAGCACCTCAAGCTTAGTCCAACAATCCACACCTCTCGATGTTCGATCGAGTAAGTTCCAGTCCTCTATCGGCGTGGATTGTGGATGCGATCAGATATATATTCCGGATTCAGGGAGAGCCTTAACGGTGCGGTGCCCTAAACGGCATTTCTCACAGGGTATTTGATGCAGGGCCGCTTCCATCAGAGCCGCGACCGTAAGGGAGCGGTAAACGCGCCCACTCCCGGAACGATTACAGAACAGCTGTATTATGACACCCTGCCGATGTATTGACGACTGCACAATCGCTGTTAGTCGATACCCACCGCTCCCTTACGGTCGCGGCTCTGATCAATCTGTGAGAATTGCGGGCTA
The DNA here is from genome assembly GCA_964464525.1 of uncultured Planctomycetaceae bacterium. Taxonomy (GTDB): domain Bacteria; phylum Planctomycetota; class Phycisphaerae; order UBA1845; family UTPLA1; genus CAYXGR01. Next base: position 3,539 of record CAYXGR010000196.1, on the reverse strand, counting down.
AGCCAACAGGGACCAGTCCAGGGGCGCATTCGCGGGCAGATCCCGATTGATAACGTGGCCGATAACTTCCCCCCATTGCGCCGGGGAGATTCCATCGCCCGGCCGTTGGACCATCAGGACATCCTCGGTCAATCTCTGCCCCGCCGGGATCGCCTTCGCTGTCACGATCCGGCCCCGCGCGAGTTTTCGGACTTCCTCCTCGTCGGGGGCGTAGGCTATTTTCCCGTCACCCAGCACACGTTCGGCCACGCGGACATATCGGACATACTCTGCGAACGCATCAGGCTCCAGTGAGAAGAAGTGGTCCGGACCCGGGGTATTGCGATCCAGCGTCAGATGCTTCTCAACTATCACGGCACCGGCCATCACGGCGTGGCCGCCGGTCTCCGTTTCCTCGGTGTGATCGCTGAATCCGACAGGGAGGCCATATCTTTGTTTCAGCGTGGCGATGCACCGCAGCCGGGCGGCTTCCAGCCGAGTGGGATAAGATGATACACAGTGGAGCAAAATAAGCCGCTTTGAACCCCCGTGTTTCTGAACACAGGCGATCGCCCGGTCCACTTCTTCGAGAACACTCGCACCGGTGGAAACGATGATCGGCAGACCGCTCCGCACGGCGCGTGTTAGCAGAGGTTCGTTGATCAGATCGGACGAGGCGATTTTCATCGCGGGCACGTGGAGCTTGTCGACGAGGAACGCCAATTCCGCGGTCCCGAATGGCGTTGCCAGAAAATCGAGACCCTTCTCGCCCGCATGCTGCTTCAATGGATGAAACGCTTCAGCCGGCAGTTCGAGCCTCTTGAGCATCGCGTGCTGATGGACGGCCGCCGTGTCGTGGTCGCGCTGATAGGCACAGGTCGGCGCCCCCGGCGCGACCAGCCGATCGGCGGCGAAGTGCTGAAACTTGACGGCATCCGCACCGGCATTCGCGGCGGCTTCGATGAGTGCATGTGCCCGATCAGGATCGCCGTCGTGATTGACACCCGCTTCGGCGATGATATAGACAGGAAGGCCGGATCCAATCTTGTGGTCGCCGATAATGATGTGGCTTGGAGAGATGGGTGTAGGTTGGGGATTCACATCGTGTTGAGCGGATCGCGCTGCTCGTCCCGACTTGGAATCAAGGGTGGTTTCTCGTGTCATGGGAGCACGGTGCGTGAACTGTCAATCGGTGAATGGAGATTCCGCTCTGAGCGGCTTCGCAGAATTGCCTCCGCGATCTCAAGGTCGTCGGCCGAGTCGACATCCACGGTCGGGCCGTCTTGCGAGACGACGCCCCGTCGATCCCGCCCGAAGAAGGCATGGGGATCGTCACCTTGAGCCTTGAATAAAGAGGCCCGCGTCACGGCCACGACCGCCCCGTCATGATAATAGAGCGGCTCCAGATCCTGCCGCCGATGGATCGAGTTTTCCCGGTATTGAACGAGGCGATCCCCTTCGAGGCGATGAAGCCAATCCGGGTGCTGCTTCTCGACGGGCGAGAGGCTGCGGACCGAGTCGGCCCCGGTTTCGAGAAGGTGCGTGACGGCCCGGTCGATGATGCCGGGGGCTCGGATGGGAACGTTTCCATAGAGGATCGCCACATGCGTGACGGATGTATTCAATCGCTCATAGGCTTCGACGGCATGCCGAACGGCGGCATCAACGGGAGCCGTGTCGGTGGCCAGCATATCCGGCCGATCGATCACGATGATATTCAGGACGCGGGCCGCGTCGGCCGCTTCCGGCAGGTCGGTACTCAGACAGACGGCGTCGATTGCGGATGCGGCCTTGGCCTGAGCAATTGTATATGTGATCATGGGCCGCCCCGCGAGCGGCAGGATGTTTTTCCTCGGCAGGCCCTTGCTACCGGCGCGTGCCAGGATGACGGCGAGGCGATGGATCCGCATATCATTCTCATCGGCGATGGGGGGGATGGTGCTTGACGCCGGACGAGGACACAATAGAAGATGACGTTTAGAACCGGGCCGATGACGCCCGCCATGGGTGCCCCATCCTTTCTCAAAAGTAGAGGTGGGGAATAAGACGACGATGCCCTGCAGGAGGCAGGAACACGATGATATATCTCGATTACAACGCGACGACGCCGGTCGATCCGGCCGTGACCGAGGCCCTGTTGCCGTATCTTCGGGAGGCCTACGGAAATCCATCCAGCGGCCATGCGCTGGGCAAGGCCACGCGCGGGGCGATCGACGCGGCGCGGGCTTCCGTCGCCGAACTGATCGGGGCCCAACCTGGTGAAATCCTCTTCACCAGCGGCGGCACCGAGAGCAGCAACATCGCCATCAAGGGCGTCGCGCGACTTCGGGAAACAACCGGTCGGCATTTCGTGACCACCGCCGTCGAGCATCCCGCGACGTTGAATCCGATGGCCTGGCTCGAGCACTTCGGCTTCACGCGGACCGAGGTTTCCGTGGATGAGACCGGCCAAGTCGATCCCGACGACATCCGCAAGGCGATCCGCAAGGACACGATTCTGATCAGCGTCATGCATTCACAGAACGAAGTCGGCACGCTGGAACCGATCGCGGAGATCGGTCGGATCGCCGCTGAGCGGGAGATCCTGTTTCACGTCGACGCCGCCCAATCCATCGGCAAGGTGCCCGTGCATGTCGATGAGATGAATGCGGATTTCGTGTCGATTGCCGGGCACAAGCTCTATGCACCCAAGGGAATCGGCGCATTGTATATTCGAAGCGGGCGGGAAATTGAGCCGTTGATCCACGGCGCCGCCCAGGAATCGGGCCGACGCGGCGGCACGGAAAACGTCGCCATGATCGTCGGGCTGGGCAAGGCGGCCGAGTTGTCTTCGACCACCTTGAGCGAGGGCCACCCACCGCGCCTGCGCGACCATTTCCGAAAGAGACTCTCCGCTACATTCGGCGACCGCGTCCACTTGAATGGCCATCCGACGGATTCGCTGCCGAGCACTGTGAGTGTCAGTTTCATCGGCCATGTGGGGGGCGACATCCTCGCCGGCCTCGACGGCGTCTACGCCTCGACCGGCGCGGCCTGTCATGCCGGCGACACACGGCCGTCACGCGTGCTTATGGCGATGGGTCTAAGCCGCGAGCGCGCTATCGGGACCATCCGCTTCAGTCTCGGTCGTCCCACGACGGAATCGGAGATCGACCAGGTGGTGGACATGCTCAAACAAGCGTTGCCGGGTTGATAGGCCTGCCTTTCATAACAATTCAGCGATACCCCTATCACGCATTGGATAAGCGATGAGCCGAATCTTCCATCCGACGACGGATGGGCTGTGAGGGTTCCGCATTGGTTGGGTGAGTCGTACGACCGATATCACTTCGCGCCGCGAGAATAAGTGCGCATTCCTGAACGATCACCCTCGGGGGGATCACCTGTGATATGAGAAAAGTCTGACGATCGATAGGATTGGATACACCCATTTCCGGAATATTGATCGCCATGTTGAGTCGTTGAACCATTATTCCTCGATAACACCCATCAAAGGCTGTTCGACATTGAATCAGCTCTTCCCAGAAATGGCATACGGATTGCCGTGTTACTGCTCGCTG
>CAYXGR010000195.1:0-6057 GCA_964464525.1 uncultured Planctomycetaceae bacterium | reverse complement strand
TGCCACCCATTCGTGACGCACATTCGTGACACATTCATGACACATTCAAGTGGGGTGATGCACTAATCATCGCGCCGCTTTTTCTCTCGCTTGTACTTATTCTTGTATTCCTCTCGCTCTTGTTTCAACTCCCGTTTGTCTTTTTGCAGGCCGTGGACCTTGCGCTCCAGGTATTGAATTCTGTCGTAGGCCTGGGCCAGCTTCCGCCGGGCCGCCTCGTGGGATGCGGTGGGCGGAACGCGGCTTGTATCGATCGGATCCCGACCCCGCTGACTGCCGATGTTGATCGTGTCTGGTGCCTTGACATTCAAGCACCCGGTAACGGCCGGCCCGAGAGTCAGAAAGACCCCGGTGAACAGGGCAACCAGCGATCGATGGCGCGGCATGGCATTGTCTCCTGTTGAAACGCGCGGCGCATTTGGGATACCGGTATTCGCAAACATCCTGTGTCTAATACCCACGACCGTGTTCCGTCGAGAGTATGGCAGCTTCAGGATGGACCGGCAAGATGCTCGGTCGCGTATTCGATACGACGACGTTGAAGCGGGGCGGATCGCGAAGTTTTTCAACCGCCCTATCCGCGAATGGCCCATCGCAGCAATTCCCTGATCTTCGGCGCTTTGCCCTGCATGAGGAAGCCGATGCGGAAGATTCGGCCGGCGGCCCAGACAGCGAGGACCATCGTCGCCAGGCAGCCCACCATCGCCAGCGGCGGCTGCCACCACGGAACGACAACGGGCAAGGCGAGACGCATGATCATCATCATGGGCGTCCAGATGGGCACGAGCGAGACGATTGTTATGAGGGTTCCGTTCGGCGACATGATCGCCGGCATCATCAGAAACATCGGCAGCATCATGGGGAACATAATGGGCATCACGAGGCTCTGGGTTTCCTTGATGTCGTTACAACACGAGCCGGCTGCCAGGAACAGGGCGCCGTACATGAAAATGCCGGGCACGAGGAATGCGAAGAACCAGGCGATCAGGCGGGGTTCGATCACGTCTGCATGGCCCATCTGATGAGCGATCACGTAGCCGACGCTGAAGTAGATGCCCAACAACGTGAAAACAACGAGCATCAGGCCGACGAGCTTACCCATCATGAGCTGGAGCGGTGGAACCGAACCCAGGAGCACCTCGGCGATTCGTTGCATCTTCTCTTCGAGGACGCCGTGCAGCAGAGACTGCGTGGTGATCATCAGCCCCATGAACATGCACATCATCAGGCCGAACGGCATCATGACCGAGGTGAGTTTGTTGGAATGTCTGGCCTGCTGGATCTCGCCCGTCTTGCTTCGCGTGAGGAGGTCGAGGTCGTGATCCGCCACATTGCGCAGGGCTCGTCTGGCATCCTCCTGTCTGTCCATGCCCACGAGTTTGGCGAGACGCATCTCCTTGACCAACCCGTTGATTCCGTAATCCATCCAGCGTGGCAGGTCGCGTCGGGTCTGCTGGTTCGTGTAGTAGCGGGAGCCGAAACCGCAGGTCGGGTCGTCATCGTCGCCATCGCCGTCCAGGATGTCGGCGCTGATCTCGGCAAAGGCGAAATACGTTCCATCACGGACCTGATCGGAAAGCTCGAATAGTTGTGCGTCTCGGTTGCCGATCTCGGGGGTAATCAGAGACAGCTCGAACGTTGCGCCGCGTTTCTCGCCGGTCTTCGGGTCGATGGGCAGTGATTCATTGCGCTGAATCGCCCTGGCTTGCAGGGGGGCGAAGAGCGCGCCGGAATAATCGAGGAGAGCCAGGCGCTGGGTGCCGGTCTCGCCCTTGCTCTGCACCAGAACCATCACACCCATGCCGCCAAACATCAGGATCGGCACGACAAAAATCGCAATGAGGAAAGACTTTGTCTTCACGTTGGTGCGGTATTCCCGCATGGCGACGGTCCAGATCTTATGCATCGCTCACCTCCACTGCTTCCGGTCGAGCAATCCTGACGAAGATATCGTGCAGTGTGGGCTGGGCGATCTCGAAGTGTTCGACGCGGGCCTGCTCGGCGAGCGCTTTGAGGACGGTCTGGGGATCGGCATTTTCGGTCATGCGGAGTTCCTGGAATTGGCCGAAGTCATTGACCTTGGCGATGCCCGGCAATAAGTCGAAGGCGACTCCGTTGCCGCCGGTCCGGACACGAATCGTATCCTCGCCGTATTGCTGTTTGATCGATTCGAGCGTGCCGTCGAGAACCTTGCGGCCGTTGAAGATCATGAAGACGAAGTCGCACATCTTCTCGGCGACGTCCATGTCGTGCGTCGAAAAGACGACGGTGGCCCCGTCGCGCTTCAGATCGACGATGGCATCCCGAAGGACGTCCTGATTGACGGGATCCAGCCCGGTGAAGGGCTCGTCGAGGATGACGAGTTCCGGCTTGTGCAGCACGGTGGCGATGAACTGAAGCTTCTGGGACATGCCCTTGGACAGGGTTTCGACCTTCTTCGCGGCATAGTCGGCGAGATTGAGCTTTTCGAGCCAACGTGTGATCTCTGCGCTTGCGTCTCGCACGCCCTTGAGTTCGGCGAAGAATTGCAGCACGTCTTTGACGACCATCTTGCGGTACAGGCTGCGTTCTTCGGGGAGGTAGCCGATGCGATCGGAGGCGGCCGCGCTGTGCGAGACATCCTCGCCGAACACACGGACCACGCCGGAATCAGGGTGCAGGATCCGCATGATCATTCGCAGCGTCGTGGTCTTGCCGGAGCCGTTGGGGCCGATAAAGCCGTAAACAGAACCGGGTGGCACGGCCAGTGACAAGCCGTTGACCGCAACGGTCTCTCCGAAGGTTTTCGTGACACCCTGCAATTCAACAGCATCCATAGAATCTCCTCGCGTCCTGAATGTGCGCGACGGGGAAAAAGTTGGAACAGGCACAAACGAAGACGGGCTCACTCAAGTGCGCGCAGCCACACAGGCCGCTCCCATTCAGCACCCTGACCGATATTGCCCATTGACCGGACCTCGGGCGAGCAACCTACCCGAACGGGTGGCTCGATTTAATCGAGAACGGCTTTCGCCCTCTGAGAATTGCTCACCCTTCACCATAGAAAAAAACCACTCACAAACACCTCAACGGAATAACGGCGTACATCTTTCCAGGGATTGGCGATTTTGGTTGTGAGTGCCCAGAGGGATTTCGTTCTACCCAAGGTTGATTGGTTGAGGTTCCACGTATTTGTCATAAAGAATTTCTGCGCCCATGGCAGTTCCTGCAACATCACACCGACATGCTGGATCACGAGATTGATCACATCCAGATATTTTGATGTTGGCCTTGCCGGGATTGGGACTATCGTGTGTGTCTTCGAGGGGAGATCGGATGTTGTTGATTCAATCCATTGTTCAGAAAAAAGGCCGAAGCAGGCGGCCCAAAGGAGGTCGGCGCTCCGGAAAACCGGATTGAGTCGCTTAAAGCGAATGCCCTGACGCCCCGGGGATAAAAACCTCTCACCCTGGTACTTGGGCTTAGAGCTAACCTGCTTCGGCCGCACGATGATACCACAAGTCCGATCGAGTGTTCAAGCTTCAAGTGGCGGGCGGTGCCTGCTCTACGCCGCGTCGATCATGGGCATCAGCGGATTGGACATGATTCCTCCGAAATCTGGTCCGCACAGCGGACCCTACGGCTTGCCGCCCCGGCCGCCATGCCCAAGCCTTGGGGCTTGAGAATGCCACCCCCCGCGCCTTGGGGCTTGGATTGTCAGGTGACAGGAGGGGATTGGACACCCTTGCGGGAGAGGGTGCCGGTGCCGTGGCTGTCGAAGCTGAGGACGTCCATGGGGCAGACGGTCACGCAGATTCCACAATGTATGCAACTTGTGTTCTTGTTGGAGAACTCCTGCTGGTTCTTGGCGAAGCTCATGACGTCGATGCCGACCTGGCAGTAGCGGGAGCACTCGCCGCAGGTGATGCACTTCTCGTCGCTGACGATCCGGAGGCGGCCGAACCACTTGCTCCAAAGCTGCATCCACTTGGCGAGCGGGCACCAGTAGCGGCACCAGATTTTGCCGCCGAAGAAGGGATAGAGCGTGACGGGGATGACGGCGGCGAGCCAGAAGTCGCTAACCCAGCCGTAGCTCTTGATCATGGCGGTGGAGAAACCGTCGGGGTTGAAGCTGTCCGAACCGACATAGACACCAAACCCGGCACGGGCGATTACGAAGATCGCGGCGACGAAGGCCCAGACAAGGACCGCCGCATTCATCCATTCCCATCGACGGCTGACTTTGCCCTTGGGCGCCTGGTGCCGCCAGCGGTCGCCGAGGGTCTCGGCGAGGCCGCCGCAGCCGCAGAACCAGGTGCAGTAGCGTTTGCCGTGGAAAATGCTGAGGATGGGGATGATGACAAATGTAGCCATCAGGCCGTAGATCAGATAAAACAGGCCGACATCGTAGAAAAACATGGGGAAGTAGAGGGGGAATGCAATTTCGAGGCCGAAGGCGTGCCAGTAGTTATCCGCCTTGCCCAGCCACATGTTGTCGCCGACTTTGTGGTGGAACCAATACATGACAACCGCGGGGATGATGAAGCCCAGCGTCCACTGCACGATGATCAGGCTGAGGTAACGTTTTTTCTGGTAGGAATCATTGTACTGTACGCCCCATCGGTTGTAGGCCTTCAGACCGAAGAAGGTCATGATGAGCGAATAGATACAGGCGTACCAGAAGACCGGATTGACGCCAAGGGCCTGGCCGAGAATCTTCGGTGTGTGAAAGCTGATCGCATAGGGAACTCCGCCGAGTGGCTGCCCGCCACCGAAAGGCCATGCGGGCTTCTTGATCGCGTAGAGCGTGAAGACGATCAGGAACGAGGCCGCCAACGTGAGCCAACGCCGCCGATCCCACGTCCCCTCCAGCTTGATGCCGACACGGTCGAAAAACTTCAGCGGCAGATCGGCGCCGATGCAACGGAAGATGTGGTCGTACTTCGCGGTCGTCTTCTCCTTCGTTCCGGTGTGGACGAGGTCGAGTTCGTTTTCGCGGATCTCCGACGCGGTGTGCGACAGGTGGAGCTTGATCTTGCCAGACCGTGCCCGCTCGGCGACGGCGTCGATGTTTCGCTTTTTGGGAAAGGAGAACTCCTTGTCCGGGGCGGCCATCGTGACGCGGTTGCCCCGGTCGGCCAGGACGACCGCCGCCTCGCAGGCCACGTCGCCCGCGCCGAAGACGACCAGGTCCTTATCGTTCCATTCGTCGGGATCGGCGACATTCTGGCTGATCTTGCTGGCGTGTTCCGTCTCGCCCGGCACGCGGAGCTTGCGGGGGTTGCCCGCCATGCCGATGGCGAGGACGACGCGGCGGGCGGTGTAGGTGACTTTGTCGGTGATGACCTCGAAGGTGTCGGCGTCGGGTTGGCGTTGGATGTCGTTGACCTGTTCGAACTCGTGAATCTTCAGACCCAATTGTGGGATCTGTTCCTCCCACTTCGTCAGCAGTTCTTCCTTGGAACACTCCTCGAACCAGAGGCGAGATTTGAGTTCAACGCTGTCCGGCTCGGCGAAGAGGGGTTTGCCCTTGGTGAAGTTGCGGATGAGTTGGGCGGCCCGCTGCTGCTCGATGACGACGTAGCGAAGACCGAGCTGGTCGCATCGGTCTGCGGCGCCGAGACCACTGCTGCCGGCACCGACGATGAGGACATCGAGCGCCATGCCCGCGCCTTGAGGCTTGGGCATGCCACCCCCAGAGCTCCCACTCGCTTGCGCTCGGGGCTCGGATTGATCCGCACCTGGATGGGATGGGGCATCGTCTTTGGGAAGATCGGCGGCGAGTTGGTCGATGAGTTCGACGCCGGCGTTGAGGCCGAGCTTGATCAGCGGGGTGCCGGCAATCTCGCCGATCATGTAGAGACCGCGGACGTTGCTTTGTGCCTTTGCGTCGAGTTGGGGGAGGCGGCGGGCACGGGCCGGGTCGAAGGAACGATCAAAGAGGTTGGCTATGAAAGAGGGGAGGTTCATACAGCTCCAGTGGTGGGCGGTGCCCAGCCTGTTGTTCGGTCCGGTATCCTTTGTCACGTACGCCATGCCCGCGCCTTGAGGCTTGGGCATGCCACCCCGCCGGCACTG
>CAYXGR010000194.1:2846-6087 GCA_964464525.1 uncultured Planctomycetaceae bacterium | reverse complement strand
ATCAACGGTCAATGGCAGCACAACGCCTACACCTATGTCTGTGACACTGTTCCCTGATGCACGTTGTGGCGGCTGAGTTTCGTAGGGTGGGCACTGCCCACCACTCAACTGACCGCCGCCCCCCCCTCAAAAGGGTCCGATAAAATCCCCCATAACAAATGCCCCCTATATCATGCGGACATTGACATAACTGTTTACATCAAAACAAATTAAAAGAGTTGTTACCCCGAATTGACCGGACAAAGCGGGCACATTCGAAAATTCGCCCTCATTCAATCACAATCCCCGCATAACCCACCGAATCGCGCTGAGGTTCATCCAGAAAACTCCGGCCCACTTCATAACTCGTCGTGTGCTCCAAAAGCGTCGCCCGCGTCGACCCAAATGCCTCGCACGCCGCCAGCGTAGCGGCAATCGCCCCGCCGCCACAGGCATTCCGATTCGTAACCGCCTCCTCCACCACGTCTTGTGATCGCATCGCCAACATCAGCTCGATCATCCGACGATCATTCACATCCTTCGCCCAAGCCAGCCCTTCGGCACCAACACCCTTCGGAGTAAATCGAAAACCCGGCCCATAGTGCGTCAGGTCCGTCGAACAGAGAAAAACCGCATCCACACCATAACTCTTGCAAGTCCTTCCCACAGCACCACCTAGAGCAACAGCCTTCTCATTGACCGGCACCATGATCGGCACGATCAGCGAATCCGGCAGCAGGTGTTGAAGGAAGGGAACCTCGACCTCGATGCTGTGCTCCCCCTCGTGGGCATGCGGGTCGCTCTCCAGCAACCGCGTCTGGCCAAGCAACCGATCAGCCAGCCGGGCATCGACCTCCGCCAGCCCCAACGGCGTCTGCCACGCCCCGGAAGGGAAGAGCGTTGGCACCGCTCCATGCAAAACATGAATCGCCCCGAAGACCACCACCGTCTGAGGATGCGGCCGCACGGCGATCTCACGGATCACCCGCGCCACAACGCCGCCGCTAAATATCCATCCCGCGTGTGGCACGACGCCGCCGACCAGCCGTTCGGCGTCCGACACGTCCACCTCGATCGGAGTCTCGACGGCCCGTTTGAGGCAGGCCTCGAGGGCGGCAAGGCAGGACTTCGGCTCCCCCGCATAGAACCGACCGGCAACCGCCGGCTCCCGGATCATCATGGGTATATCTCCTTCCCGCGTGCCCAGTGCGGGTTTCGTGGTCAGTATAGCACTATGGACAGGGGGCCGGGAAAAGAGACATATTTTCTGATTCATTCCACCCGGGCTGTCCAATTCGATCCCGCTTGTGCGGATGCATAGTAGAACCGGCCGACAGTGAGCCGGTCAGGCAAACCGCAGGTAGGAGATCAAGTCATGAATAATTCACACACATGGACATTCGGTGCGGCACTCCTCGTCTGTGTCCTGACCCAGGCGGCCAACGCTCAGCGTCAGCCCACCGGCTCGGACGTCACCGGCAACGGTTCGGGGGCCCGCCCTGCCGACATCGTCAACGGCACCTTCGACAGCGGCCTCGCCGGATGGACTTGGGTATTCGACACCAATCAGGGCGGGCAACCCGCGGCCGAAGGTCAGGCCGTCGCCGTGCCCGAATTCAATCAGCCTGCCGACAACATGGTCATGAATCTGAGCAACTCGGTTCAGCTTCCAGTCACCCAACTCATCGAAAGTGATCCGTCCCGTCCCGAGGCCGATTTGCCGACTGGATCGGGATCGAGCGATCCGGGTAGCCCGGCCATCGTCTCTGTCGTGAATGCCGAACAGCAGTTCGAATACACCGATGGCGACACGCTCATTGCCTTCTCCTCTGTCTCGTTCGGCATCGAGCTAGCCGAAGCCACGAACGTCCGGCTCACTGCGAATATGCAACTGGAGAACATGACCACCGGCAACACCTGCACGGAGTCTATTCTCGACTACAACTTCGAGTGGCCGTGCGACACATTGACGGCGATCGACGGACAGAGCGGGTGGCAGCTTCATCAGATCAATATTGACTCTTGCGGGGCGCTCTCCGGCGACACGCTGAAGGTCAAGTTTACTTTGCAGATCACTGTCGCCGACGACAACCCGAACACGGTGGTCTACCTCTTCAGTCAGGCGATGATCGACGACGTTCGAATACTCACACTGCTGGACATGCCCGAGCAGCCGGATGGTGTGTCGGACAATCGGCCTGGTACGGTCTCGCTGACCGTGCAGTCCGCCGGCGATCCTGTCCTGGGCGCCCCGCGATCCGGAAGCCTCGAGATCGAGACCGGCAGTGGCGCCGTGATTGATTGCGGCAACGGCGACAACCCCGGTGGCAGCCGGATCTCGCTGGTCACGATCAATCAAGATAGCGCCGGCGGCGCGCAGGCCGGTGGAACGGGATTCATCGGGGCAAGGTAATACACGAGCGCGTTGGCGCGGACGCCGGTGTTGACGACTCGCGGGCAAGGCTTGCTCGAATCGGTCGCGACACCGGCGTTCTTTTCATGGCACGTTTCCCCGATTGTGAATCGTCCGGTGAATGAGATCATGTACGGATTGAAACCGACAACCCACAGGTTCGAAGAGATGTTTTATCCAGCCACACAATTACGAAATCGAAGATGGATTTGGGAAGCACCGGCCCAGAGGAGTCGATTCGAATCCGCTGTTGGGGTGCCCGTGAAAGACGAGGTGTGTTATGATGGCGGCATCCAGGACGGAGCGCCGCATGTCAAACAGCGTACAAACCACCACGGCCCTGCTCGAGGGTCTGTTCGATCCACGGAACAACGCGGTCTGGGAGGAGTTTCACACGCGCTACAGCCCCATCATCGTGGGCGTGGCCCGGCGACTCGGCCTGAGCGAACAGGATGCCGCCGACGTGACGCAGGAAACGCTCATCAAGTTCCTACAGGAATACCGCGCGGGGAAATACGATCGCGATCGGGGTCGGTTGCGGTCGTGGATCATTGGGATCGCCCGGTATCGCGTTGCGGATCTGTACCGGTCGAAGGCGCGGCGTCGCGAATGGCGCGGGGAGTCCGCGATCGAAATCGTGCCCGACGACGATCACATGGGAAAGATCTGGGACGAGGAATGCCGCCGGGAGATTCTTCGCCAGGGGATGAGGGAACTTCGGGAAAATACGAAACTCGACGAACGCACGATTGCTTTTTTCGAACGGCTGAGTTTCGATCAGGCGTCGCCCGCGCAAGTCGCCGAGGAAAACGACGTTTCGATCGAGTCGGTGTACAAGGCCCGGCAGCG
>CAYXGR010000194.1:0-2746 GCA_964464525.1 uncultured Planctomycetaceae bacterium | reverse complement strand
CCTCTCCCCTCGCGACGGATGCGATCCCCGGATACGAAATTCTCTCGGAAATCCATCGCGGCGGACAGGGTGTCGTCTATCGGGCGGTCCATCAGGCGACCAAACGAACCGTCGCGCTCAAGGTTCTGCTCCAGGGCTCGTTCGCATCCGTACGTCAGCGCCAGCGCTTCGAGCGCGAGGTTGATCTTGCGGCGGGGCTTCGACATCCGAACATCGTCACCCTCTACGACAGCGGCGTCGCACCGGACGGGAACCTCTTCTTCGCGATGGAGCACATCGAGGGGATGGCTCTTGATCGGCACATCCGGGAGCAGCGCGAAGGGCTACGGGGAGACGATCCCGATGCGCTGAAAGAAACGCTGGGTTTGTTTTCGAAATTGTGCGGCGCGATTCATCACGCCCATCAGCGCGGCATCATCCATCGCGATCTGAAACCCAGCAACATTCTGGTGGATGCCGAGGGTCGGCCCCACGTCCTCGACTTCGGCCTGGCCAAGATCACCGATCCGGAGCAGATCGCCAAGGCATCTTTGATGACGCTTACCGGCGAGTTCATGGGCACGCTGGCCTATGCCGCGCCGGAGCAGACGAAGGGCGATCCCGCCCTGATCGACGTACGGACCGACGTCTATGCGCTCGGGGTTCTGTTCTACGAGATGCTGACTGGTCACCTGCCCTATCGCGTGGCCGGGGCCATGGCCGACGCGCTGAGCGCCATCGCCGAGGCCGAGCCCGAGCCGCCGGGGGCGTGGTATCGGGGTGCCGCGACGGCCGCGACGACGGCCGCGTTCGCGCCGATCAAGCTTGATGATGAAGTCGAGACGATCGTTCTGAAAACGCTGTCCAAGGATCCGGCCCGGCGCTATCAGTCGGCCGAGGCCTTGCGACTGGATATCGAGCATTATCTCGCCGGGGAGCCGGTCGACGCCAAGCGGGACAGTTTCTGGTATGTGGCGGGCAAGAAGCTGAAGCGGAGGGGGAGGCTGTGGACGGCTGTTGGATTGATCGTCGTGCTGGGAACGGTGGCGATCGTCAACCAATTCCAGAAGGGCGAGATTTCGGAACGCGCCGAACGCGGCGAAGCGCGAGCGGAGCATCTCGACGCGACATTGGCCCGCGTGGAGTTTCTCAACTTCACAAGCGGTGTGGCTGCGCAATACCAACCCCCACCACGCGAAGTGGGCCTGATCAACTTCGATGCGACGGTTGCAATCAACGCGGATGGCGTGCCCAGGTACCTGAATCCACTTTATATGTATCGTGGAGAACTATTCGTGTGTGAACTGTTGTTCGAGCGTCTCTTTCGGCGCACAAGCAAGCTCGAACTCATCCCCAACGATCACCTCGTCACCGAATTGCGGGAGCCGGACGATCCGCTTGTGAAAATCATCAAGCTGCGCCCGAACCTTCGCTGGCATGACGGCAAGCCGCTGACATCCGCGGACATCGTGTTCAGTTGGCAACAGACGATCGGAGAGGCCGGGGCGTCGGGTCGGCGACGTCAGGCACAGGCCTTGAGGGAAGTGGTGGCGATCGATCCGTTGACTGTGAGGTTCGTCCAGAAGGAACCCAGGGCGACGTGGCGCTTCAGCATGAACTTTGAACTGGTCCCCAAACACCTCTTCGAAGTGAAGATGAAGGAAGATCCGACGTTGAGGGAGGACGAGTATTACAAGCAACTCCATCGCAATCCGATTGGTTCCGGTCCCTTCAAGTTTGTCTCGTGGGATGAGAAACAAATCATCCTCGAGCGATGGGACGACTATTCGCACGAGGCGGGCAAACCGAAAATCAAACGGCTTGTCATCCACTGGATCGAGAAACCGGAAGAAAAGTTGCAGGCCTTCCTGGCCGGTCGTCTCGATCTGTGCAAGCTGACCGAGGCCCAGTACACGTCCGAGATTTTCACTGATGCATTCCAGTCGGTCGGCCGCGAGGCGATGCGTCCTTCGATGCGGTACACCTATATTCTCTGGAACATCGCTCGGAAGGACAGCCCCTTTGCGGATGCCCGGGTTCGGAAGGCGATGACGTACGCGATCAACATCCGCCAGGTCAAGGCTGAGGTTACGAACAATCTGGCCGCGGCCTGCTACGGACCGTGGCCGGTCGAGTCGCGATTCTTCGATCCGGCATTCAAGCGGCTGGCGTATAATCCTCAGCGGGCTGGTAAGTTGCTGGATGCGGCCGATTGGCGGCTGGCTAAGGATGGCTGGCGCTACAAGCTCGGACCGGGGGAGATCCCGGACGAGAACGCCGAGCCGTTTCGGTTTGCGTTGCTCGTTTTTGAGAACGATCACAGCCTGATGCGTACTGCGGAGCTCTGCCGGAAGCATCTGGCCAGGATCGGCGTGGATATGATCATCGACAGCGTGAGTAAGGATGAATTCGTCGATCGAAAAAAAAATCGAGATTTCGAAGGCCGTCTCGCGGGTATCACGCCCTCGTTCGATCCGGATCGGGATCGCGTCATGTTCGTCGGAGGTGCGCCCCGGAACTACGGCGGCTACGCCAACGAGGAGGTGGATAGCCTCTTCGACAAGGGTGCCCGTCTGATGAATCCCGGCGAGCGGGCGAAATGTTACCAGGAAATCCACCGGCTGATCTACGGGGATCAACCGATGACGTTTCTCTATCACGCGCCTTCACTCTACGCGGTCAGCCATCGACTGGAGGGGATCCAATTCTCCGTGCGCAAGGGGCCCTATCTGTTTTACCCCGGCGTGCGGACTTGGTGGGTGCCGCG
>CAYXGR010000193.1:0-6185 GCA_964464525.1 uncultured Planctomycetaceae bacterium | reverse complement strand
CTAAGAACCATGAGAATCTTAGCTGGGTGTACTAATTGATGGGCCGTGTGCCGGACTGATACGATCCTCCTGGAGTACCGGGATGGTTGGGGAAGTCCTCAGCCCTGAAAGGGCGGTGGAACAAAGCCCAGGGTGAAACCCTGGGTTGCGGCTCGTAACTCGTAACTCATAACTCGTAACTCGTAACTCAACCATGCCCCCACACGCCGATCGAGACAACTGGCTCCAACAGGATGATGCCCAACTGCTCGCGGACTGCGTTGTGGATGTCTTTCGCGGTCCCGGCCCCGGCGGACAGAAGCGAAACAAGACCAGTTCCTCGGTTCGCCTTCGGCACACTCCCTCCGGTCTCGTCGCCCTCTCACAGGAAAGCCGATCTCAACACCGAAACAAGACCCTCGCGCTGCGGCGTCTTCGGCGGACCCTCGCGTTGGAGATCAGGGAAAAGGTGGGTTCGGCGTGGACACCCCCGGACATCTTCCGCCGATATCTATCGACATCGGGCCGGATCGAGATCGCCGTGCGCAATTCCGATTATCCCCGTGTGATCGCCGTGGTTTTGGATGTCGTCGTCGAATCCGGAGGAGCCATCCGTGATGCGGCCGATCTTCTCGGCATCAGTTCTGGACAATTGTCGAGATTTGTTACATCGGACGAAAAAGTCCTGGCGAGAATCAATCAGATCAGGCGGGCCGCCGGCCTTCGCCCCATCACCCGTTGATATAGATATCCGTCTATACACCCCATTAGGTGAGGAGTTCTGAATCAAGAGGCGGCCGATAGAGTCACCGGCCGCCTCGTGTGAATTTCAGTATATGAGTGATAATGGTGCTGTGCTGCGGATTAAATACCGCCACCACCACCACCGCCGCCGCCACCGCCACCACCGGTACCGCCGCCAGCGGGACCACCGCCATCGGTATCCGACGGTTGATCCGAGCCATTACCACCAGGGAACCCGTCCGGAATATCGAATACGTCGCTTCCGTCGCAACCCAGCGGAATCGTACAGGACGGATCCGCATTAAAATCCGGAACTTCCAGGAGCGGGAACAGGGCGTTGATCTGATCGGCGGGTGAGCAGAAGGTCAACACCGCGCCGCAGATCGGCAGGGAGGCAATCGTGTTGATGCAACTGCTCTGAAAGATGGTGCCACCGGCCATCAGCAGGGTGATGCCCACCATCGATTTACGAATCATTCTGTGTTTTCTCATGAGTAATACCTTCCAGTCTGCTCTTGTCAGTCTTTTGCTATATAGTCTCGTTCAGTCAGCGAGGCAATGGTTTCCTGTGAGTCAATCTACAAGCCCTTCATTCGGGCGAAGGGCGATCGGGTCCGTGTGAAATCAGCCGCCTTGTTCGACGATTTGGGCGGGACAACCGAACATCAGGTCATCATCGGCGTTTAACAGATCGATGGTTTCCCCCGTGACAGGGTCCACGATCAGGATGTTCTCCTGACCACAAACGTGAATAAACGGGATCCCCAGAAAATTGCCGCCGTCATCGACCAGGGCGCCACTGCTGGCAACGCCCGCGGTACCGACGCTGTTACATATGATTCCCGCTTGAGTCAGGAATGCACCCGTGGTCAGATAGCCGACCAGCATGGCAAGACGAATACGACGTTTCATTTCCGGTTTCCTCCGAGGTTACGAGGCGGGACTCATCAGGCAGGCGGTCAATCAGGTAAGCATTCGTGCGGGTTCGTTTGTTCCACATAATGTTACCTCGTGACCGGGTGTCTTTCAAGTTTCCGTGTCCCATTCATTCTTATCGGAGATGCCCGACAAAACGCCACGCAACACTCCATTTGAATGCAGGAACTCGTGTGGTCCCTCCAGAATTTCAGATTTGAGACATCAGAGGTCCCGCTCTGACGGGGCCACGGCCCGGGTCTTCTCCAAATGGCTCAAGTGTTGAGTCCTGTTTTTTTCCTTTCCGCGGGGGCTTCTGGATGATTCATGTGTTCCGAAGTTGTTATTATCACTGTAGTTACGGCTACAAGGTCCGCTTTTGGCGCGGTGAGAATAAGTGGGAAAAAGTGAGAATAACTGGGAAAACACGGGGTTCGAGTGGGAATTCGTGGGAATTTGCCTGCATGTTGGTGGGAATAAGTGGGAAAAAGTGAGAATAAGTGAGAATAACTGAGAAAACGGACGATTTTGCAACGGGGTCCGGTAAAGATAAGGATGGCCTGTTGTCGGTTGGTTGGGTTCATTTTCGAGTTTCCAGTTTCCAATTTCCTGTGTCCGGTCATCCGTGATCTCAATCGCTTCGCACGCACGGTGGTGCTCGGGCTTATTTCCCGTATACACCCCATATACTTGATCCCCGTTCCTTTCAGCGTTTGATAAATCGGAGTTGACGGGAAGGAGGAGGGGGAAATTTTGGATGTTCCGTTCCGGCATGGCCGTAACCAAGGTCAGCGCCAAACGGCAGACCCGCGTTTCTCAGTGCGTTGTGCAAAGGCGTGGATCTTCAGTGGGTTCGATTCCCACTTGCTCCCGTTGTTTCCAGCTTGATTGTGCGGGTTGATGGAGGTGATGCGATCGGGACGCGTATGTCTGACACCCGGTCGATTAGAAACCGGCGCGACAGATCTGTTGGTACATACTCTTATACGCGGATCGGCTGGAGTTCTTTTTGCGAATGCTTGAGTATCATTTCGATCAGTTTCTTACGGTTGACGGGTTTCGTTGTATAGTCGTCGCACCCCACGGACAAACATTTTTCTCGGTCGCCCTCCATCGCATGGGCCGTCAACGCAATGATTGGACCATTGTAGCCTTCCTCGCGTAATCGGCTCGTCGCTTCGTATCCATCCATGACCGGCATCTGCATGTCCATCAGGATGGCATCGAATTCCTCCAAACCGCCGACGACATCGCGACCCGCCAGAACCGCTTCAACCGCGAGTAGGCCGTTTTCCTTGATTGTCACTTCCGCGCCGGCCTTTTTCACGAAGTGTGCGATCAGGCGTTGATTGTCCTTCCCATCCTCGACCAGAAGGATGTGGTAATCGTCGATCCGAGACGGTTCGACCTGCGCCTCGGGCTTCTTCGCCCTTGTATTGGCCTTCTTGATTTCGCGAATCTCTCGTAGCGACACGCCATCGAGCGAACCGGTCGCCACGGTCAATCGAAAGCGAGTGCCAAGGTTTTTCTGAGTATCAACGATGGTGATGTCGCCGCCCAGCATCTCCGCGAATCGCTTGCTGATCGTCAGCCCCAAACCTGTACCGCCATATTTTCGGGCCATCGACGTGTCGCCCTGCATGAACGGCTGAAAGAGGCGGCAAACCTGATCCTCGGTCATCCCCAGCCCGGTATCCAGAACATCGAACTGCACTTGAGGGTTAGCCTCGTCAGGGACATACCGGGTGATGATCCGCACCGCACCCTGCTCGGTAAACTTGATAGCGTTTCCGACGATGTTGATCAGTATCTGCCGAAGTCTCGCGGGATCAGTTTCAATGGACTCGGGGATCACCCCCACCCATTCTGTGTGAAGCGCCAGCCCCTTGGCATCGGCACGAATCTGCATGAGTTCTCTGACTTCTTCGATGACCCGGGTCGGAGCGCATCGGGTCCGCTCGACCTCCATCTTCCCCGCCTCGACCTTCGAGAGATCAAGAATGTCGTTAATGATTCCGAGCAGGTTTTCCGCGTTGCGTTGGATGGTCTTGATGGCCTCCACGCGCTGTGGCGGCGCCGAATCAAGTTCGCCATCTTCGCGCAGCACCTCGGTATAACCGAGAATGGCCGTCATGGGCGTGCGAATCTCGTGGCTCATATTCGCCAGGAATTCGCTCTTGGCCAAATTTGCGGCCTCGGCCTGGATCTTGGCTTCGAGGAGTTCCTCAGAGGTACGCTCGATTTTCAGGTAGGCCGCGCGAAAGCTTTGTGACAACTTGTGCCCATAGATCGTGACGCATCCGATCATCAGGACGATTGCCGCGGCAATAACGTATTCGTATTTTTGTAATCCCGATGCCGCCGCCGCCTGCGACAGGAGATGTTCAGCCTGTACATTCCCGACCCGCCTTCGCAGGCCCGCCAGAATCGAACTCGCCTGGGCAAAGGCGCGGTCCATCGCCGCCATGTGCGACCCTGCCAGATCGGGTTGATCCGTTTGGAAATAGGACAGGATCGTCTCGGCCTCGGCGATCTGATAGTCCATTACGGCTTGAACATCGCACAGACCCGACGAAAGTTCGGCCGATATCGCAATATCCGTGACTTGATCGAGATCGGTCCGTGCCAATTGCATGGCCGTGTTGAAGCGATCCTTTGCCCACGCCAGTTTCGCGGACTCCGCCTTGAAATTCCTGGAATCGAACACCTCGTTTCCGGGTGCGTTGACCTCGATGGCAAGTTGTCCGAGTTCGGAATAAAGCCCGGAACGCATCGACCATTGCTGATTGTCCTGCACCGACTCGGTGTAGATGGTCATTACGCGATGGCCGAGAAAAAGACTCATTGAGATCGTAAGCAGATCGAAGCCGGCGAGGGCGAAATAGAGAAGGTGCCAGCGAGGTTTCCGAAAATCTTTCGACGACGCCGGGCTTGAGACGGGCGAATATTCCTTCGAGTTAGATTCGTTTGAAGGGCGCTGTTCCATAAGTCATCCTGCTAATGGATGGTCGGATGATGAACTTTACCAAAGCTTCCGAATCGGGCTCGATGCGGGTTTTCGCGCTGGATAGAGAATCCCTCCTCGGTCCTCTCTCATCATGGACCGAGAATCCCATTTCGGTCTCCTCGTGTTCGACTGCGCTGCCGCCCGAAAGATGGTTCTCCGCCCATGTCATCGCCCAGTGCATATAGAGACTTAATAATAATCTCAGACTTCTTGTTCACCCTTTCATCCGATAGAATCGTCAACCATGGCTTTTGATCCGCGGGTCCATGACAGAATCGGCGGTTATCTCGTCCGGTTCAATCGGTCTTTTCCGTTGCAAGCCCCCTTTCAGTTTTTTTGATCGCGATGCCCCAAGACAGACTAAAAGCAGCCTTAAATCCGCTTGAACGCCGCCCTGGGCTGACATGTGTTCAAGCCCCTTCGGGCGAACTGCTTATTCCTCCGCGACCTTCGAGGCGATTGGCATGCTCCCTCGCCGCCTGATCTGTCATGGAACCGATTGCTATTTCCCGATCAAACGATGGATGCGTTTGATCGACTCCGACGGATCCGCCTGATTGTCGCCGCAGGTGACAGGCCCTTGAAAGTCGATTTGTCGCAGAGCCGTCGCGACATCGGGCCATGGGCAATCTCCGGTGCCAAATGCAATTGGTTGCTCGGCCCCTTCGGAATCGAATGGGCCCTCGTAAACAACGACGTGTACGAGCCGATGGGAAAGGATGCGAATCCAATCCCCGGGATGGCCGCCGCTTTTCATGACGTCACCCGTATCGAGCGAGGCCCCGACCCACGGAGAATTGCAGGCATCCACAAACTCACGCATCTCCAACGGCGACAGGAGAAACCGGTTCGCCGCAGCCCGGCAGGCGATGCGAACCGCGCGCCGGGCGGCCTCGAAACGCAATTCGAGCAGCGCCTCAAGCGAGCGCGCGTAGGCATCTTCATAGGACACAATCGGTGTCGGATCGTTCGGCGACCCCACGACGGCGGGGGCGATCAGCAGCGTGTCGGTGCCCAACCACGCGGCCCGATCGAGCGCGGCGCAGGTGAGTTCGAAGGCGACCCGGCGTGCGGATGGATCGGTCGGGGCGAGCGCGGTCTCGAAATCGGTCGCGTTCACGTCAAGGCGGACGGCGACAATGGATAGACCTGCGTCGTTGATCCGTTCGGCCAGCATCCGGCAATCCGACTCCGGCGTGACTGGCGTCAGCAGACCCTGCGACGAGACGGGCCATTCCACGGCGTCGAAGCCCGCCTGGGCAACGTCTGCGAGGAGCCGATCCAGCGCGGATGGATCGATCCGGGGATCGAGTCGGAATGAGAAGGTCCGGTCTTCGTCCGTTGACATGGCCATATCGTGACGGGCGAAGGAGCGTCGCACAAGAGTAACGTCGCACAAGTCGAGCGTCACACACGTCGAGCCTGGATAGCAGGTCGCGCGCGCGGGACCATGACACAATCGGCGGATTCCATGCCGGCTTCAGCCGGGCTTCCTGATAGGGGGATACTGGGGACTGGAATAGCTCCGAACTACACCCGC
>CAYXGR010000192.1:0-6200 GCA_964464525.1 uncultured Planctomycetaceae bacterium | reverse complement strand
CCGGGGGCGAAGACTTTGCTTGACCGGTGGATGGGCTGTTCGTAGAGTCATGTCATCAAGAGTTCGGGTGGTTATTTCTGGAAGGAGTGATTGATTATGAGAACGATTTTTCTTTGTTGTGTCGGGATGATGGCATGGGTTGGCGGGTTGCCGATAGCGGCGCATGCCGAGGAGACGATCGAGAACGATGTGTATAAGCACTGGGCCCAATTCAAGCCCGGCAGCTTCTGCAAGATGAAGAGCGTGTCCAAGGTGATGGGGCAGACGACCGAGATCACGATGACCACGACGCTCAAGATGGTGACGAAGGAGAAGGTCGTTTTAATGGTTGCCAGCGCGACGAAGAACGCGGGCCAGGAATTCAAGATGCCGCCGCAGAAGCTCGAGCACCTCGCCCGCATCCCCAAGCCCAAGCCTGAGGAGCTGGCGAAACAGAAGGGAAAGGTTTCCGATGTGAAGGCCAAGGAGGGTAAGGAGGAATTGAGCGTCAAAGGGAAGAAAATCAAGACGAACTGGCACGAATCCACGATCAAGATGGGGAAGATGACCACAAAGTCCAAAACATGGATGTCGGAGACCATACCCGGTCAAGTCGTCAAGAGCGTCTCGACGACGGAGGGGGAGATGAAAATGGTGACCGAGATGACGCTTGTCGATTACAAGGCGATCAAGAAGTAAGAACGCCCATTGCGTAGGTGCGGCGAGTCTCGATGTCTGGGCTATGCGTAGCGAGTGACGTTGAACCAAGAGAATGAGAAGGAATTCTCGCTCAAGCCGAGGCAATCGATTATCACGCACCCTGAAGTCGCGCGCCGCGATATCGCGGCGCGCAAGTGTGCGACAGGAACCAATTCTTCGAATAGATCCTCAGACTCAGTCGTAATCCATCCTTCAATTGATTCAGACAAATGGACTCGTAGTCTCAAAATCGCACACCATTCCAGAAAAATGGGTCGAGACAGAAGCATTTCGACCGCCTTGTTCATATAATCTGACCTGAGAGAAGAGGTATGCCCAGGGTCATCCGTCGATCGGCGTGTGCTTATCTTCAAATCTATACACACGTCTGTCGATCGGATCACAGGAGGAATGAACATGTCGAATCGAATGAGAAGGGGCCTTCTCGGCCTCGTCGGGATCGGGCTCTGCACGCTGTTTTGCGGGCGGGCGATGGCGGGTTCCCACACGTGGGACGTTCACGAGGTCTTTAGCAACGCCTCCGGGAGTATCCAGTTCATCGAACTGAAGGAATGTTGCGGCGGCTGCTGCGAAACATTCGTGCCCGGGCATCAGATCACCAGCATCGCGCTGGGCAACAGTTTCGTAATCCCCCCGCCCAACCTGGCCCAGCCGACGGGATTCCGGCATTTGCTCCTCGCGACGCCGGCCTTTGCCGCCCAGTCCGGCGCGCCGATGCCCGACTACGTCTTCCCTGCCGGGAGCGTTCCATTCTTTTCCAACAGTGCGAATGAGACGGTCGCCTATACGCCGTGGGATACGTTCGCCTTCGCGGCCGGCGTGCTCCCGACGGACGGCATCCACTCGATCGAAGTCGTCAACCATTTGACGGACCAGTTTGTCGTCGGTTGCAACTCGCCGACCAATTACGCGGGGCAGACGGGTTCGATCAACGCCACATGCATTCTTCAGGGTGATGTCAACCGGGACGGCGTGCTGAACGGCCTCGACGTGAGCGCCTTCGTCCGCGCCAAGCTGGGCCTTTCGCAACCCGGCGAGATTCCGGCCTGCGCCGAGTATTGCACCGGCAGCCTGGCCGGTGACGTGGCGGCCTTCGCGTCGGACCTGTTGAACTGAGCGCCGCGGGCTCAACAGATGGGACACATGACCCGTCCTACTGCACCGGTTTGCCATCCTGATAGGTGATCTTGCAATCGAAGCAGGTCGTATCCGTCCACAGAGCCACGGCGCAGTGTTCGCATCGATCGAGCGTGTTGACCGCGGCGCGCAGACGCTCGTATTCCGGTCGGGCCGCCTCAAATGCCGCTCGGTCGCGGAACGCCACATTCCCCACCCTGCCGATGCCGCAGTCGTCGCACCAGCCGGTCTGTCCGGTGTGCTCACGGCATCGTTCGCAGGCCAGACCTGCCCTGTCGTACGTCTCTCCCTGTGCCAGCCAATAGGTCAACCGCGAGAAGTAGGCCTGGTTGTGGAGCCAGCCGATCTTGCAGGCCTCGCAGAACCCGTCCGTCTCGATCGCCGACCGGCATGTTGGGCAGAAGATGCTCCGCAGATCCAGATCGTGACCGTGGGCATCCAGCGTTTCGAAGAGGAGCCGCGATGGGATGGCGACACCGGCGACATAGCCGACGCCGCAGGCATCGCACCACTGGTGATGGCGTTTCGCGTCGGTGCAGGATTCGCAGATCGTCTCCGAAGTTTCGCTACATCCGGCCACGATCGCGATCAGCAGAATTGCGACAAATATCTTGATACTCTTTGGCAATATTCACATCCTGTATCCCGGCTCGATCCATCCCCATGAACCTGCGTACTATGATACACTGATTGCTTGATCTGTTGCTGTACCAAACGCGAACATTTCACCGCAGACGTCGATCGTGATGCGATCGCCCGGCGCGAACTCGCCGGCGAGGATGCGGCGGGCGAGGGGGTTTTATATTTCCTGCTGGATCAGCCGCTTGAGCGGGCGGGCGCCGTAGGGAGGATCGTAGCCGCCTCGAGCGAGTTTGTCCGTCGCCGCGGGCGTGAGGGTGAGGGCCAAGCCCATTCCCCAGTCGCAGATTTCCTGAATCGAGCGAAAACCAGATCGCACTACTGTCCGTACGCTCAAGAAAGTTGCGAGAGCACTCGGCGTGGATGTCAGTACCCTGATCAAATCTCTTAATCCCCTCACATATCCAGAATCCGGCACAACGCACCTTGGCCTGCAAACCAATCCGATCACGGGTTGTGGGTGTGGATGCCACTGTGGAACGCCGGGGGTGTATGACACAATTGGCGGGTGTAGTTCGGAGCTATTCCAGTCACCAGTATTCAGTTTTCTCCTATCAGAAAGCCCGTTGAAACGGGCTGAATGGATGTGGGTGCTTTTCACCGGCCCCAAGGGCCCGGCCTGAAGCCCGCATTCAGCGGGGAAGCCCCGTGAACGGGGCTGGGGGATTCGGCTCGCCATGCCCGCGCCAAAGGCTTGGGCATGCCACCCGGCTGAAGCCGGCATTGAATCCGCGAATTCCGTAATGCACTCCAATGTCGGTATCGCATTGTCGGTATCGCAATGTCTCGCGCTTGCAGCCGGTCCTTACTTGATCGATACTACGTGTTGTCCACGGCCGCAGCGTGGAATGAGAAATCCATCTCCACTTACACAGGAGGGCACCGCCATGTCCCGTCGCCTATTGTTGACTACCGTCGTCTTATTGTGTTGTGCAATCACCGTTTCGGCCGCCGAGCGCCGCTACGACTTTCGGGAGATCGAGCTCGACAACGGGATGAAGGTTATCTCGCTGGAGGACTTCTCCTGCCCGATCGTGGCCGTTCAGGTGTGGTACCACGTCGGGTCCAAGAATGAGGAGCCCGGCCGCCAGGGCTTCGCCCACATGTTCGAGCATATGATGTTTCGCGGGACCGATCGGCTCAATGAGACCGACCACTTCGACAACATCCGTCGCGTGGGTGGCAATACCAATGCCTATACCGCGTTCGATCAGACGGTCTATGTCGAAGAGCTGCCGGCCAATCAACTGGAGATGGTTCTGTGGCTCGAGGCCGAACGGATGGCCTTTCTGAAGATCGACGAGAAGGGCTTTCGGACAGAGCGCAAGGTCGTCGAGGAAGAAGTGCGTCAGGGACACAATTCTCCCTACGGCCGGGTGCCCGAGCGGGCCTTGGCCGAAATCTACGGCGATGAGTTGTACGGCTGGACACCGGGCGGGCAGATCGAGCATCTGCGAAATGCGACGATCGACGAGTTGCAGGCCTTCTGGGATAAGTTCTACGTTCCGAACAACGCCACGCTGGTTGTCGTCGGCGCGGCCAAACACGAGGCCGTCCAATCGCTGGCGAAGAAGTATTTCGGCTGGATACCACGCTGTGCCGATCCCGTGCGACCCGTGATGAAGCCAAACCCGCAGAAGAAACCGCGCACGATCAAGATCCCCGAGGATCGCGGTCCCGTGCCGATCATCGGCGTGCTCTATCGCACAGTGCCGCAGGCGCATCCCGATGCCCTCCCGTTGCAGATTGCCATGGGAATCATGGGTGGCGGAGAATCCAGCCGGTTGTATATCGATGTGGTCAAGGAGAAGAAGATCGCCGAGGTGGCGATGGCGATGGGGATCGGTTTCGAGAACGACGGACTGGCCGCGGCGGGCGGGGCGCTGCTGCCGCTGGTGGGCGACAAGGCCCAGCTCATCAAGACGATCAAGAAGCACATCAAACGCATCCGCAACGAACCCGTCACCGAGGCCGAGTTGACGAAGATGAAGAACCAGCTTCGACGCCAGGCCGTCAGCGGGGCGATGACCGTGGCCAGTAAGGCGGGGCTGCTGGGTCAATACGCGGTTCTGGAGGGGGATGCCGAAAAGATCAACCGACAGCTCGACGAGATCGACGCCGTCACCATCGCCGACATTCAGCGCGTGGCGAATACGTATCTGACCAAGGCGCATCGAATGAATATCCTCGTGGAGCCGAGCGTCGGCGGTTTCTTCAAGGGGTTGTTCAAGGGCGAGGAAAAACCCGCGGAAGAAACGCCGCTGGCCGAGGGAGAGAACCGCGTCGCCAAGCGCACCGGCCCGAAGGCGACGGCGAAGCGTCCGAAGTGGTTTCCGACCGAGCCGCCTACGGCCCAATTGATCGATGATATTCCGGAGATCGCCCACACTGAAAAGACCCTGTCGAACGGCCTGCGCGTCGTGGTGGTGAGCAATCACGAGGTGCCGATGGTGTCGATGATGCTGGGATTCCGGAGCGGCGCGTGGACGGAACAGAAACCGGGCACGGCGAACATCGCCATGAGTATGTTGACCAAGGGAACGAAGACGCGGGATGCGCGGAAGCTGGCCGAGCTGCTGGAGTCCAACGCGATCAGCCTGTCGGGTTCGGCGGGCATGGACACGGCGCTGGTCAACGCCTCCGCCCTGCTGCCGCAGCTTGATCTCGCCGCCGAACTGTTTTCCGATGTGGTGCGGAATCCGATCTTTCCGAAGGATGAGTTGGACATCCTCCGCAAGCAGATGCGGCTCGGGCTGATGATTCAGACAAAGACGCCGGAATACCAGGCCGATCGCCAGTTGCGGCAGACCCTCTTCGGCAATCATCCCTACGCGCGGACGACGACGGGCGAACTGGAGGACGTGGACGCGGTGAGGATAGACGATCTGCGTTCGTGGTGGGCCGAGCACCTTCGACCGGAAAACGCCGTGCTCTATGTCTCGGGCGATATCAATTCACCCGATGCCTTCAAGCTGGCCGAAAAGCACCTGGCCTCGTGGAAGGTGAAGACCCCGTTTGAACCGATTGCCCTGCCCAAACTGCCCGAGCCGAATCCGACGCAGATCTATCTTGTCGATCGGCCGGGCTCGGTGCAGAGCCAGATTCGCGTGGGACATGTGAGCCTCACACGGCGAAGTCCGGACTATTTCGTCGCGACGGTTCTGAGCAACATCTTTGGCGGCGGCTTCAACAGCCGGCTCAACCGGGCGATTCGCGTCGAGAAGGGGCTGACTTATGGGGCCCGGGGGGGGATCCGACCGCGGCGGTTTGCCGGTCAGTTGACGATCAGCACTTTCACCAAGACGCCGACGACTGCGGACACGGTTCGGGCGATCCTGGAGGAGATTGACAAGATCCAGTCGGCCCCGCCGACGGCGAAGGAAGTTGTGGATACGAAGACCTATCTGTCGGGCAAGTTTCCCGGCGACCGGGAGACGCCGGCTGCGACGGTTGGCGATTTGTGGATGATCGAGACTCAGGATCTGCCGGACGACTACCTTCGGAACTATCTGCGGGGGATTCAGGCCGTTACGGGCGAAGGCGTGCAACATGCCGCCGGGAACCTGATCGACACCTCGCACATGGCGATTGTTGTTGTTGGGGAGGCCAAGGTTATCAAGGCGGATCTGGAGAAAATCGCGCCGGTGAAGGTCATCGGGGAACCGACGGACACGGCAAGCACGCCTCAGAAGGAGCCGGAACGGACGAGTCTGGCGGGATAGTTA
>CAYXGR010000191.1:4669-6228 GCA_964464525.1 uncultured Planctomycetaceae bacterium | reverse complement strand
CTTCGGGGCGAAAAAAGAGGCATGTGATCCTGCCTTGTCGCGGTGTGATTATCCGGAAGCAGCAGGGCTTTTTTTTGACGTTTTGACGTTTTGACGTTTCGACGATTCCTTCACCCCCATCCCAATCGACTCCCGACCTGATATACCGCCAACGAAGCCAGATATGCCAGAACCGTCATATACGAGAACATCAACGCGGGCCACCGCCAGGAGCCCATCTCCCGCCGAACCACGGCCAATGTACTCACGCACTGACACGCCAGCACATAGAACACCATCAATCCGACCCCGACCAGTGGCGTCAGCACCCGCCTCCCGTCGGGCCATCGTGCGGTGGCGAACTGTTTTTGCAGGGCCGGCGAGGATTCGTCCGCTTCGCCCAATGAAAAGGTGATCCCCATCGTGGAGACGAAGACCTCCCGTGCCAGAAACGAGGAGAGAATGCCGACCCCGATCCGCCAGTCGAACCCCAGTGGCTCAATGGCCGGTTCGAGCCCCCTCCCAAGCCGACCGAGGTAGCTGTGGCGAAGTTGCTGGGACGCGATGAGGGAATCTCGCGTGACCCCATCACCTTCCGACACATTCGCGATCGCCGCCTGTGAAGCCTCGGAGCGATCAGCCTCGTCCAGCCGAGGAAAATAACTCAACGCCCAGATCACGACGGAGACCGCGAAGATGGTCGTACCGGCGCCGGTCAAGAAGAGCTTGCTGCGGTCCCACATCGTCCGGAGGATCACCATCGGTTGGGGCATGTGATACGGGGGCAGTTCCAGGATGAAGGTGGGCTTCGGGCCGGCGAACAGGGTTTTCTTGAGCAACAGGGCGACCCCCAGAGCGACTGCCGTTCCGAGGACGTACAGGCCGAACATGACTCCCGCCTTGAGCCACACGTGTTCTCCGAAGACGGCGCCGATGACGATGATGTAGATCGGCAGGCGGGCCGAACAACTCATCAGCGGGGCGACCAGGATCGTGGTAAATCGATCTCGCCGGTTCTCGATCGTCCGCGTCGCCAGGATCCCCGGAATTGCGCAGGCATAGCTTGAAAGCAGCGGGATAAAGCTCTTTCCGTGAAGACCGACCCGGCTCATCAATCGGTCCATGAGGAACGCGGCCCGGGCCATGTAGCCGCTGTCCTCCAATATCGACAAAAAGAGAAATAGAATGCAGATCTGGGGAAAGAACACGACGACCGCCCCGACCCCCGTGATGATGCCGTCTGTCAGCAGCGATCGGAGCGGGCCTTCCGAAAGCTGCGCGCCGACCCCATCGGAGAGCGCGCGTTGGCCTTGCTCGATCAGGTCCATCAGCGGCTCGGCCCCGGAGAAGATGCCCAGAAACAGGGCGAACATCACCCCCCCGAAGATCAGCAGGCCGAAGATACGGTGCGTGAGAATGCGATCGATCCGATCGGCCGGTCGGATGGAGTGACCGGGTTCAGAGTCGGCCTCGTCGGGCACGCTCACCACGCGGCGGACCACTTGGGCTATCCAGGTGTATCGTGCCTCGATCACGACTGTGGCCGGATCCTCGATCCGTTCCGACAAGGTGTCGGCGAT
>CAYXGR010000191.1:0-4569 GCA_964464525.1 uncultured Planctomycetaceae bacterium | reverse complement strand
AGTGTGTCGATCCCCGCGCCGGTGTGGCCCTCGGTGGGTATCACCGGAACCCCCAGTTCCTGGGAGAGCGCCTCGCAATCCACTCGATGCCCGCGTTGGCGGGCAACGTCCATCATGTTGCAGGCGATCAGGACGGGTGTCCCGAACTCCAGAATCTGGCAGGCGAGATAGAGGTTTCTTTCGAGATTGGAGGCATCGATGACCAGCAGGATGGCGTCGGGGCGTTCGATGCCCTTGATTCGGCCGAGCAACAAGTCGCGGGCGATTTCCTCGTCCGGCGAGCGGGCGGACAGGCTATACGTGCCGGGAAGATCGAGCAGGACCACGTCGGTCTCGGCCAGCCGGCCCTCGCGCTTCTCGACCGTCACGCCGGGGTAATTACCGATCCTCTGACGGAGACCGGTCAATCGATTGAAGATGGATGTCTTACCCGAGTTCGGGTTGCCGGCCACGGCGATTCGTCGGACGCCGGTGGATTGATCGGCGACGTCCTCGGTTGTGGGGGGCATCAGGCAGCCTCGATGATGACGGCGGCGGCCTCCGATTTTCGTACGCTGAGACGATAGCCCCGGACATTCAACTCGACCGGGTCGCCGAGGGGGGCCAATCGAACCAGCTCAACGAGGGTGCCACTGGTGAGACCCATTTCGAGCAGACGATGTCGCAGACCGGCCTCGCCACGGATCTGCGCGACATGCCCGTATTCTCCCGGTAACAACTCGGCAAGGGGCTTGATCATGTGTCTGATTCTCGCGTTCTATGCAGTCTTTCGGCCATCTTACGGGCACTATCCAGCCCGTTGGATCAGCGGATTGTAATTGAGACTCATTCTCAATATCGGCATTTCTAATCGATCCCTACAAGGCTGTCAATCAATATTTAAGGGTCGCAAATTCAATAACTTCCCTGTTTCAGAGGGAGGCCCTTGGCCGTCCGCATAAGTATCGTTACCCCAAGCGTCGGGTAGTTAATATCTCGTTAATCCTTTATCAGAGCCGCGACCGTAAGGGATTGGTGGATATGGGCTTACAGCGATCGTGCAGCCGTCATTCCATCGGCAGAGTGTCATCATCCTGATGTTCTGGAAGCGTTCTGGAGGGTGGGCGATGACCGCTCCCTCACGGTCGCGGCTCAGACAGGCGGCTCTGACAGGCGGTTCTGAATCGAATACCTTGTGAGAAAAGCGGCTCAGGCTTTCGGTGTGCCGACGCTGGGTGTTGGCTCCTCGTCGGACAGCTTCTGTTTCATGATGCGGCCGACTTTGAACTTCACTGTTCGCTTCTCGGGGACCTGCACACGTTCGAGGGTCTTCGGATTCTGGGCTACCCGGGCGGCTCGAATCTTGCACTCAAACACACCGAAGTCACGAAACTCCAACCGGTTACCCTGCCCCAGCTCCTCGACGATTTCGTCCAGAAAGGTCTGAATGATCCGCTTGACGACGACGCGCTTGTTCCCGGTTTTGTCGGCGATGCGGTCGATGAGTTCCTTCTTGGTTACGGTTCGCATGGCAGGAATCCTGGATTATCTCTTGATGATCAATCGCGCTGTGCTGCGGCTGACCGGATCACAACATCTGGCCACTCCAAGGCTCAATTCACAGCATGAAAAGTAACGTAACCTATACTACAACAACCAGTTCCCGCTCTGCAAGGGTTTTTTCCACCTCATTTTGACTGCGAATCGTCTCCAAATGCTGCCGTGGTACGAAGATAGAGCAATTACGCCCCTATAGCCCAGGTGGTTCCGCAATTCCGATATTCTCTGTAACCTACTGATTCAACGAATTTTACATCACAAATAGGATGCCCGGATATCAGGGTAGACTGCGTCCCCTCTCGATGCCCCCAATCGAAGCCTCGAACGTCCTATTCGAATTGCACGCATCAGGAAGTGGGCCGCATTCGGTCACCGAAATTCTTTCCAACTCATTCCTATCGCCATCATCCGAAGTTTTGACGTACGGCGAATTGTTGCGGGTCCATGACAGTTTGGGCGGGCCAATCGGATCCCGTCTCTCCGAGGTCGAATCATGAAAGCCCGACTGAAGCCGGCAAAAGAACCCGAACCGGCAAGAGAATCCGTGGATTTTGTCATGAACCCAATCGTTGATTTCCTCGCGGCCCGGTCTGCTGAAGCGTACCATTTCGATTTCAACAGCTACGCAACCTTTCCCCAGCAGGGGAACACGAGTCACGAACATGCGGTCTGGCCAATCACCCGAACCTATTCGAGACGCGTGTACGAATCTCCGATTTCGTTCGATGCGCGTCCTGCATATCCTCGCGATCTTCATTGCGGGGTTCGTTGTCTTCGCGTGCAGTGCGAAACATGAGGGGAACCCCGATAAGCTCATCGTGTTCGCCGCGTCCAGCGTTGCCGACGCCCTCGACGAGATTGCCGAGGAGTTTACGCGGCGCACTGGGGTGCGCGTCTTCATCAATCAGGGGGCGAGCGGTTCGCTCTGCAAACAGATACAGCTTGGCGCCGCCTGCGACGTCTTCATCCCCGCATCGCCGGGTTATCTCGATCAACTGGAACGTCTCGGGAAAATGGATGCCGCCTCACGCCGACCTCTCGCGCGAAATCGGTTGGTGGTCGTCGCCTCCGGCAATGAAAAACAGCCCTGGCTCGATATGAGGGGATTGATGACTCTATCGAACGGCTCGTCCATCGTCATCGCCAACCCCGACCACGCCCCCGCCGGGCACTACGCGCGGGAAGCGTTGAGCGATGCCGGTGTCTGGAAGGCCCTGAAAGACCGGCTCATCTTTGCCGATGATGTGCGTATGGCCTCACGCTACGTTGCACAGGGCGCGATTCGCTATGGCATCGTCTATGCGACCGACGCGAAGGCATTCAAGGGTAAACTTTCAATTGTCTATAAAATCCCCGCAGCGGCGCACAGCCCCATCGTTTACGAAGGCGCAACAGGCGGACGCGGTGCGTCGGAAGACATCGCCCGTTCATTCCTGGAATTCGCCCGTTCCACCGATGCCGCCGAGATCTGGCGAAAACATGGTTTCCTCTCAAACCCCGCATCATTGAATACAGCCGGGAGTCAATAAGTTGCTATATACGGAAAACGATATCCACGCCATCTGCCTGTCGCTCTTCGTCTCGACGGCGGCGACGCTGATTTTTCTCGTCCCCGGCGTGGCGATCGGGGTCTGGCTGGCCCGGACCCGATCGAAGTGGCGGGCCGCGGTGCAGGCCGTCGTGATGATTCCCCTCGTCCTGCCGCCTGTCGCCACCGGTCTGTGCCTGCTGCACGTTCTGACGGGTTTCGGTCGGTCCCTCGCCTTTACCCCGACCGCTGCCATCCTCGCCTCCGGCGTCGTGGCCTGCCCGCTTCTGATCCGCACCGTGCGGGCGGGTGTCGAGGCGATGGATCCGCGACTGCTCCAGGTTGCCGCCACCCTCGGCGCCTCTCGCACGCGGGCCTTTCTCACGATCACCGCGCCGGTCTGCTGGAAGGCGATCGTCGGCGGGGCGGTTCTGTTCTGGGCCCGGGCGATGGGCGAATTCGGCGCGGTCATGGTCGTCGCGGGCAATATGCCGGGCCGCACTCAGACGATCTCGCTCGCCATCTACAGCAAGCTGCAATCCACGGCGGGCGCGTCGATCTGGCCGCTGGTCGGTGTCTCCGTCACGGTCTCGCTCCTCGCCATCGCCCTGAGCGAATGGCTCATCCGCGACAGACGCGCGGCGCGAACTTCCCATGCCGCTTCATCGCCTCCTCTCTGATGCGCCCGGGGGGTACCGATGGTATAGAAAAACACGGTGCTTCGGGTGGTGGGCAGTGCCCACCCTACAATCTCGATCAATTGAACACGTCCAGGGCATCGGGTCTCCTTCGCCCCTGCCGGGGTCGGGGGAATTCAGATTTGAGATTTCAGAATTCAGATGGGTAAGCTCGTTGAAACGAGCTCGCAGAGATGGGCGAGGGGCACTTGTCACCAGCCCCAATGGGACCGGTCTGAAGCCCGCTTTGCGGGATAGCCCCGTGAACGGGGCTGTAGAATCTGGCCATTTCCTCCATAGAGCGCAGCCCTGAGAACGCCCTTGGCGCTACAGCCGACTACCAGGTGGAAGAGGTGTGGATAGGCTGCCGCGCCGGCTGTGTCCGCGTGGCTGAATTGTGCTGATCCGTCCGGGTGGGAGTGATAGACCGCCAGGACCGGATCATCGGTCTCCAGCGACTCAATCAGGAAGATCGTGTCCTCGGCATTGAGGGCGAAGGCCGTCTGGGCGGTCCGGGGATGGTCGACGGGGTCGAGCCGGTGGAGTTCATTCTGGATGTTTTGGCATCGCCGCAGGCCCGAGGCGCGGATCATCCCACAGCATTCCTCGGGATGGGCCTGCTGGGAATGGGTGGCTATCTCGTCCAGAAACCGGTCCCGAATCAGGGATATCAATGATTTCGCCACCTTCGATCGCTCCTTCTCAAGAATAATTGCCATTCCCAATCGTCTCGCCGGTGGTGTCGAGACGTGGCGCGGTGGGGATTGAGTCGGTTCGCCACTGCCAAGGCACGATCCTTGGGGATCGTTCCTTGACAGTGCCACC
>CAYXGR010000190.1:0-6235 GCA_964464525.1 uncultured Planctomycetaceae bacterium | reverse complement strand
ATGCGCACCGTTCGAATGCGCATAGTCTCCAGGTTGATCCGCAGCATCCGTCCAAAGAGCGGCTCGCCCAGACCGGCGATGAGCTTGATGGCCTCCATCGCAGCCAGGCAGCCCACTGTCCCGGAAACCGCGCCGAAGACCGGGAACTCGCGCTTCCAACTCGAGGGCGGCTGCGGCACCAGACAGGCCAGGCACGGAGTGCCCCCGGGTTGAATGGTGGTAATCTGGGCCTCGAGGCCGTACATCGCGCACTCAACCAGCGGCTTTCGCTGGCGAACTGCTTCGCGGTTCATCGCCAGTCGCTCCTCGAACAACGGAGCGGCATCCACAATGACATCGCAACGGCCCACCAGGTCAGCCACATTGGCTTCGCTGATGTTTTCGTTGACCGCGTCGATGTCGAGCACGGGATTGAGTTCCCGCAGTCGCCGAGCGGCAGACTCGATGCGCGGCTTGCCGATCCAGTCGTGCGTCATGAGCAACTGGCGGTTGAGATCGCTGGCCTTGACGTCGCCTGCATGCGCCAATACCAGCCGGCCGATTCCCGCCGCGGCCAACTCGTAGGCCACGACACCGCCCAGCCCGCCGACGCGAGAAACCAGAACACTGGCCGACTTCAATGCATGTTGCCCCCGCTCACCAAAGCCGGGCAGCCACATCTGCCACTCATAGACGGCGCGATCCTGTTGGGTCAATTCGATTGAGTTGGAATCGTCAGCCATGAAGGTGTTCATCCGCCCGAAATCGGAGTGATAATGCTGAGGGTCTGCCCGTCCTCGAGCGTTGGGGGTGAGTCGAAGTCAACCGTGCGATCGCCGACAGTCAGCACGATCCATGGCAACGTGCGACCGGTATCATCCAGCACCATCACGCGGAAGGCGTCGCCATGACGCTCGGCCAGCAACCCGATGAGCCCAGCCAGCGTGCAACTCGGCCCGGTTTCGACCGACTCCTCGGCCACACCAATCGCGGCGCCCAACTGCGCGGAGTATTCGACCGTCACGTTCAATGACCAACCCCATTCTCTCGCAGGGAAAGAACCTGGGCCGGGCTACTTCTTCTGTGGATAACCGCAACACGATCGCGCATGGCACACAGTATAACCTTGCCGCGACCAAATCGCATCTTGATGGGGGGGCTTGTGATTACGTGCTCAACCGCGTGAATAAACGATCGAAGGTCTTTCGCAAGGAGTAAGACGGTCTGGCCTTTGCCCACCTGATCGGCGAGGCCCGGATCCCATTCCCATTCCTTGTATCCTCCGCCCTCCCGGGGCAGGAGGGATTGCGGGGAAGGTATCTTGCTCCACGAGTGCAGTCCCGGCGGTGCGGGGAATACACTCGTGGCTGCAGCCCACCGACCCTTTGGGTCGAGCGCCATGCACAGGCAAGATATGACATGGCGTTATCTACAGGGTTTCACCTCCATAGATAACGCCAGAGCCATCAATTCCTCTCCATACAGCACTTTTCCAAGGCCCGAAAATGAATAATCAACTCATAGTACATTGTTGATGGAGTCTGGATGTAGCATCAAAGCGCCTTCGCCTGAGTCGCCGTCACGTCAGTGGTGTTCACAATCAAATCACCGCTCATGTCGCAACTCAGATCCTTCGTCGAGTGATCGACCAATTCAGAGTTCTGATTGGCCACCACGGTACCCCAGGGTGCGGCAGGGTTCGTGAATACATTCGCCGTCACATAGTTGACATCCGCCTGATTCACGACGCCATCCGAACCCGTGGGGGCGGCACCCCGACTGATGAGTGAGTTTCCGGCCACGTCGAAGCGGGTGTCACCGATCACGTAAGCACCGTTGACGATTGTATCAAAGAAGTTGTTGTCGTTTCCGGTCAGGCATAACCAAGCGGTATCTACGGCCTCGAAACCCTGCTGGCGGTTCAACAATCCGCCGACAAGGGCCAGCCCGTCAGCGTAATAGCGGATATCCTCGGTCGTAAAGTTGCCGTC
This sequence comes from uncultured Planctomycetaceae bacterium, assembly GCA_964464525.1. Classification (GTDB taxonomy): domain Bacteria; phylum Planctomycetota; class Phycisphaerae; order UBA1845; family UTPLA1; genus CAYXGR01. The sequence goes on along the minus strand of CAYXGR010000190.1, from coordinate 4,265 downwards.
GCCATCGTAATCGCCTGTTATCTCGGGAACGATGTAATTTCCAGGATTCCCATTGGGCAGGGAGGCAAGAGCGGGGCAACAGGCCAGTAGCCCGGGAGCCCAGTTATTGGCGACCATATGGGCCGAGAACGCAGTAGGCCCCTCTGTCAGTTTCAGATGGTAAGCCACCATCATGATGCATATGTCATTGATATCGCGATTGCCATCGCCATTCCAATCCCCCTGCACGGCCATAATGCCCATGACCTGAGCGCTGCTGGAGATCGTACAGTTGCCCTGAAAGTCGGCATAATTGTTGGGACATCCGTCGTCATACGCACTGTTGTTACGCTGCGGCACGCGTAGCCCGGTGCCCGGATTAACGCTACCGAACGGAGGCACCACGGTGATTTGAGCCATCTCGACCTCTGTCTGGACATTGATGTTGAAAGCCGGATTCGGCAGGTAGGTGTCGGGTGCGGTCTGCGATGGCAGGTGTGCCACCGCGGCGTCCAGTACAAACGTCTGAACAAGCAACTCTGCCGGCATGAAGAAGACCTGACTGATCTGTGGAGTCTGGATGAATGCGGTGATACTCCCCATCAGATTCCGGATGTAGTCGCGGGCCGCGAGGTTTGACATGACGGGATTCTCGCCGCCCCCTCCATTCGACATCGGATCGCCCCGGGTGGCAAAGGTCTGGGATCCACCAATCTGCCAGCCGGAATCCACGTTTGCATTGTGCAGCACGGCGGCAACCGACGGCCGAACCGGGACGGTTCCACCGGCGGTATCCTTGATGACGTTCAGAATCTCGAACTTTCCGGCGGCTGCGTCCGCTGCCGCACGGCTTCCACCGAAGAGACCCGTGTAGCCCAGGCCGAGACGGCGCTGCTGAACTGAGTTCTCCATGATGCTCGATCCGCCACAATTGGTGGGCTGTGTGTCGGGCCCCAAGTTTGTCGTGGCGGCGATTTTTGTCTTGCTGCCCAGGTTATCACCCATGCCCCAGCTCGGATCAATACCCAGTGAGTTGATAAAAGCATTCCGGGTACCGGAGCCCGAATCGCGCGTGACAGCCGTCAGGTTCTCGCCCGAGGGCAATCGACCGGTGATGAAGTGGTACTGGAGTGCCGTAAAAGAAACGTTCTGCATTCCGGTGCCGCGGTTCGCAATCGGGACAACCGGCGAGTAAGCAACCGTTGTATCAAACACGGTGTTTGCGTCCGGAGCCGGCGTACTGGGGGGATTGGTGTTTGTGTTAAGAGTCATAACACCGCGCGCCAGGGTTTTGAGTTTGTTCGAGAAGCCCGTGTCGGACGAGCCATTCGGGTTGTGGCCGTAACCCGGTGATGTTGGAGTCTGGTTCCACTGTGCGGTTGTCGCGTCACCCGTTCGAGTAAACCACTTCGTAGGAACGTCCATATTGGCGATGTCGATGCTCGACGGACAGACGGGCGTGCCTGTCTCAATGGGGTCGCAACCACCTGCAAGCACGCAGTCGACAAATGCTTGAGCATCGGTAAAGGCGACCGTCACATCTCCGTCGAAGTCGGCGCGAAGGTAAGGTGAGGGATCCTGCAAATCCAGCGGATTCCAATTGCCACAGGGTGAATACTGGGCGTTGTATGCCGCTTCGCCCTCGACGAGGGCGACCAGAAGTGCCTGAATGTCCAGCGCGTTTACGAATCCGTCACAGTTCATATCGGCACGATTATTGCGGAAGCAGTCTGCCACACATCCGACGTTAATCGGCAAGCCTGTGTCGGCCCACAACGTCCGGTTGATGAGCCCTCGTTCGGAGGGAATCTCTGTCGGGATCTGATTCAACAACTGCCAATCTACGAACTCCGCAAGACCGTTGCCCGAACCGACGGAACGATATTGCGTGAGCCAGTGTCCATTCCAGCACGAACACGTCCAATTGGGCGCGAGCTGATCGACGGCGTCCGCGAATGTGTCGCAATTCGTATCGGCGAATCCGGCGAAGAGCGGGGTGCCGGCACAGGGTGTGACGTCGCCATCAACATTGATGAAGTCGTTGGTCGCCGCCGGGAACCCGAAGAAGTCGGCAAACAACGTCGCGCCGCTGATGTTGAATTCGCCGCCAACCGGGTAGACATACGGATTCTGGGCACAAACATCATTGGCACACGAGGTCTGAAAGCCGACGAAGTTGCCGATGGCGTTGGCACATTGATTGACTGTTCCATCGAAGCACCCCGGTGAGAAGGTGAGGAAATCGGTGGTTGCACAGGCCCCCGTGCAGACACCCGCGTCTGAACACGCGGTCCCGTCCCCCCAATAATGCCCCGTCACGGCAGTACAGGCGGCTTGGTCCAATACGCTCTGGCAGGTTCCGTCCAAAAGACAACACGCTCCGGCCGCCAGGACTGTCTGTGGCAACACGATTGCAGACAATACAATTGTAGCACTTAAAGTGAAGACGACAAGATGTTTGATTTTGTCTCTCATTTTTTTGACCCCTCATAGAGTGTGATCTGTTACCCTGTTTTCCCGGTACTGCTTAATAGCGGGTATCCAATTTTTCCCGTCAGTCCACTCAGGAATAATTTGCTGTCTTTTCCGCCCGGAAAGCACCACCTCCTTACTTCGATCTTCAGGTTGGACGTCTCAGTAATCACGTATGTCTATAAAACAGTCTCGCCGTCTAATTCCACGGAGGCCCTATTTTGTTGTTTCCGGAGATGGCGTAGTACCGGTTGCCCCACTCATGGTTTTTCACGGTTTCAAGCACGGACTTCTTCTCGACATGCCCATCGGCGTAGAGGAAATTCGCCGTTCCGCCGATGTAGGATCCGCCTCCGGTATGATGTCGGCCCACCGCGTTTGTCTCCACCAGCCCAGGGTTGTCGATCAGCCCGACTGTGTTATCCACCTCTTGCTTCGGCCTCAAGCCATAGTGCGGCCCGCTCCCGTAGGTGAAACCGGGGGACTCAGGCGACGCCACATATTCATTGGATCCAGAGCCGAGATGCCAGAATGGATTAATCGGGCGATGGCTCTTACTTAGAACGCCATTCCCTTGTTGAACGCCGGCTGCCTTCCAATTCTCGTTGTATTCCGTCACCAGAACGACACGACCCGGGTCATGGATGATGGATTCATTGACAAATACATTCACGCGCGGACCGCCGGACAGTACCGTGGTAAACTTGTTTCTCGGAAAGATCGCAGCGTTTCCGGTGTATGCCATCCGTGGAGCCTGTTTGTCTTCAAGGGGATTGGGGCCCGACTGTCCACCCTGGTCCACCTGCCCTACGGCCCATCCACTGGAACCCGGATTCGTACGAGGAGCACCTCCATCGAGTATGCTCGGGCATTGGAAGGCCTCCTCGGCCGCTTGTCCTTTGTTGTAAAGAAACCAAGACCAGTGCAGGTAGCCGTAAGGATGGCCGACAGGCTGATTGTCCAGATCGTAATTACCCCCTTCATCGGATGGGTATATATAGCTGGATGGATAGACCCCGACGTACTCTGCCAGATACTCTCCCATCGCCTGCCCGATATGATGCAGGTTCGTGCCGCATGTTGTCGCCTGAGCGGCTTTCCGTGCAGCCGACATGGCGGGCATCAGGATGCCAATGAGAACCGCAATGATCGCCACCACAACAAGTAACTCAATCAACGTAAATCCTGTCGATGCGGAATAATATTCTCGTTCTTTTGTGTTCATTGAATTGTGTGACATGATCGGTCTCCTCGTAAAAGTTGATTATTGTCAATAACTCAATAAGCAGAGATCAAAGAAAGCATCGCGATGTGGGCAATCCTGTGAAAATGCGGCATCGCCACAACCTGGAGATTGCCTCCTCCGGCATGTCCGGTGGAGATGATCGATATTGAAAATGCGCGGTGTCACGTTGGTATTTCGAACTGACATGATGAGAAGGTTAGTGCGATAATGTTAGAGCTTGATGAAGACGATGCTAAATTTCGATGAAGATAGCGCGAAGATCATGCGGCTTTTCTTCCAGTAGAACACTGAAAGGAAGAACGTGAGCAGTGCCAATACAGGGTGGACACAGAGTAGATGCACGGATTGCAAAACTGCAATTCGAGTTGTGCGGTGACAGAGCCTGCCCTGAGCGTCGCTGTGCCTGGAAACTCGCTCTACATTTTCGGCAGGGTATATGTACCGGTTAAAGCAACCGGGGTTTTCATCGAGCAAGCGAAAGGGGCCGATGATCAACGGCCTGCTCCAGCAAACCCACCGTAGGATGGGTCATCAGACCCATCTGTTGATCACGCGGATCAGCGAATCC
>CAYXGR010000189.1:3585-6257 GCA_964464525.1 uncultured Planctomycetaceae bacterium | reverse complement strand
CGGAGTTCGCACCGGTTGGAAACCGGTGCCACAGAAGAAAGCGGTGCCACAGGCCCTCCTGAGCTGTCACGAACCCGGTATCGGCTATTTCCGAAGTCTCGCCCGAGAGAGATATCGCTCCCGAGATCGGGCCATCTCGGCGATGTGAGCGACCGTGACGCCCCAGCCTCCGCCGATAACACCGGCCCCCGCCTCGGCGATGGGCCTGAAAGACTCGGCGAATTCCTTCGGCGTTGACGGATAGACGACCCGGTCTTCATGGATCTCCGCACGACCCGCGTTGATCTCCACCCAGATCGGCAAATCACAGGACTGCCGCAGGAGCGTTACGATCGCCGCCGTTCCATCCGGGTATTCACTCCGATCGCATCCAACCATCGACGCCCCCGCATCCTCCAGCGTTGCGCAGGCCTGCGGCACACTCACTCCCATCGCCGTCTCGTTGTATTCCGGCCCACTGTCGAAGATCAGGCTGCCGATCACGGGCAACCCCGTCCCGTCGATGGCCGCCCGCACGGCCACGACCATCGCCTCGATCTCCGTGAATGAGCGGCACAGGATCGCGTCTGCCCCGCCCTCGGCCAGGGCGACGCCTTGTTCGCGATAGGCGTCGAAGAGGGCCGTTTCGTCGATTTCGTCGAGCGAGAGAAGCTGTTCGACCGGTCCCATGGACCCGAGGACTTGTCCCTTTGATCCGGGCCTCTTTGCCATAGCGGCACGGCAGAGGGCGGCGCCCGCATGGTTGATTGCCATGATCGACGGCGCGTCGATGTCGCCGGTCTCTATCAGGTCGGCCAGGACCACCGCATTCGCGCCGTCCGTATAAGTCGCCAGGATCGACGCGCCGGTCTGTACGAACGCCTCCGCAATATCTCGCACCTGTTCGGAATGCTCGACGTTGGCTTGCTCGGGAAGGTCCGATGTGTGCCCGATTTTTTCGTCGAGTTCCGTTAAGAAATCACCGCCGGCGAGCGTGATTCCGTTTCGATAATCGGCGGGATCGAATGCCACGGCTGCATGTCCAATAAGGGTGCTTTTGAATCGGCGGGCTCATCCCGCGTATTGTCGGACCTTCAATCCAGTTACACGGCGAATGATAGCGTGTTTTCAACACAGATATTGTATGAATCCAGTATACCCCCGAGCCTTTCTGGCCGACACACCTGTACAACGGCTTGCCCATGCGGAGGCAGGCTGGGGGGGAACCGCACAGTGGGGGGAGGCGCTTGCCATGTATCCACGCAGGCCATTCGGTGCCATACGAATCCTGGATAGTCTTATAACGGTTGTTTTTCTGACGTCGATGGTGGGGTGTGATACCTCCCTTACTCCGGCGCAATTTGATCCCTCCCGTCGTACCGTGCAGGCCGACGCCGGCAACCTGGGGGATGTGACCAGCCCCGTTCATGAAGACGGTCTGGAAAACAATCTCTTCGAGGCCGCCCAACCTGCGCCGATTCCAACCCGAGGTTCCATTCTCATCGAAGGGAGCGTGACGAGTGGCGCCGACGTCGACCTTTACATGCTCGGCCCGGCCCTGAAGGGAGATCGGATCACCATCCAGGTTACCGGCCACGGCGGCTTCAACACCGTCGCCGCGCTCTTCGACGGAAACGCCGATCTGATCGACGCCAACGACGATCGCTCCTTCTACGGCGGTTTGATCGATCCCTATATTTCGCGTGTTGTTCGGGAAGATACGGACAACCTGTTTCTCGGGATCACGGTCTCGACCGCGGCGCACTTCGCCTCGAACGAGGGGCGTTTCGACTCCGGCTCCTACACCATCGAGGTCGGCCGAGAGCCGGGCGTGCATGTCGATGGACCACGTGATCAGGTTGTCTACATGGATTTCGCGGGTGGGGCCGATGTGCAGATCGGGCTCGAGCCGATTGCCCACATGCGGCCCTTCAGCGCAGAGTCGATCTCCGGACGATTGAACGGCAAGTCGGACACGATCATCGACCAACTGGTGGATTTGATGCGGCGGGACTTCGCGCCCTATCACGTGACGTTGCTCGATAGCCGACACGATTCGCGGCCCGCCGGCCCGCATACGCAGCTCTTCTTCGGCAACTACAACTCTCGCTACCTCGGATTAGCCGACAATGTGGACACCGGCAACGCCTTTCTCGAACAGGAGGCGATCATCTACGCGGAAGACATTTCGCTATTTGAAAGCCTGTTGCCCACGGCGGAGGAGGTCGCGCAGGCGTTGGCCAATATCGGTTCCCACGAACTCGGCCATCTGCTCGGCCTCGAGCATTCGGGCGATCAGCGGGATGTGATGGCCACCGCCGCCACGGCCCGGCAAATCCTTGAGAATGACGCCGATTTTCTGCGAAGCATCACGCAGCCCGATGTTTTCCCCGTCGGCTTTCAGAACGAGCCGGTGCTTTTGTTGCGGAACGTCGGGGCCAATCCCAATGCCGGTTCGTCGCGCCTGCGCCTCGAGGATCTGCTTCCGAAGCCGAACTACAACTGGCGCGATCGGCAAGCCCTGCCCGACATCTCCATCGTTCCCTGTGGGCGATGCGCGTCATCGGAATCATAGGGTCGGCTTCAGCCGACCGGCGTTTGCCATCGACTTCAGTCGGTGGTTCAAGGCACACCAAAGTACCATCAGCCGGCTTCAGCCGGGCTTGAGACAATGAAAGTCCGGCTGAAGCCGG
>CAYXGR010000189.1:0-3485 GCA_964464525.1 uncultured Planctomycetaceae bacterium | reverse complement strand
CTGAAGCCGGTGGCAAACAAAAAAACTGTCCGGCTGAAGCCGTCATTGAATCCGATGACACGCACCGGTTGGAAACCGGTGCCACAGGAAATTGTCAGACTATTTGGCGAATTTGGACGGGTCGAGTGAGCCCAGGCCCTCGACGCCCCAGCCGATTGTGATGCCGCCGCGCCGCGGCTTGTTGCGACGCTTTTCGGCTTTGGCGCGGTCCGCCTGGATTTTCGCCAGCTCTTCCGGGCTGGGTTCCTTCGGCGGCGGTCTCAGAGTCAGGCTGATCTTCTTCGATGCTGAGTCCACTTTCAGGACGCGGACCTCGACCTCGTCGCCCACCTTGACCGCGTCGGTCACCGAGCGGATGCGCTGCTCCGACAACTCGGAAATGTGAATCAGACCGTCGATCCCGTCTTCGAGGTTGACGAATGCGCCGAACTCCGTGGTGCGGACGACCTTGGCCTTGATCTTACTCCCCTCGGCGTACTTGTCCGCGACCTCGGTCCACGGGTCGCTGCCCAGGGCCTTCAGGCTGAGCGAGATCCGCTGCTTCTCCGAATCGAAGGCGATCACTGACGCCTCGACGACATCGCCCTCATTGAGCATTTCCTTCGGGGACCGAAGCCGGCGCGTCCAGCTCATCTCGCTGATCGGCAGCAGGGCATCCAGCCCCGGCTCCAATTCGACAAACGCCCCGAAGTTCGCCAGACGAACCACCCGGCCGCTGATCTGGGTTCCGACGGGGTACTTCTCCGCCGCGCCATCCCACGGGTTCGGCGTCGTCTGCTTGAGGCTCAGCGAGACCTTCTTTTTCTCGGTGTTGACTTTGATGACCTTGACGTCGATTTCGTCGCCGATCTTGAGCAGCTTGTCGGGCTTCTCGACGCGGCCCCAACTCATGTCGCTGACATGGAGGAGACCGTCCACTCCGCCGATGTCCACGAAGGCACCATAGTCGGCGATGTTACGCACCGTCCCACGCCGCACCTCGCCGACCTTGAGCTCTTCGAATGCCTTGGCCTTTTGTATCACATCTTCCCGCGCCAACACCTTGCGCCGCGACAGGACGATGTTTTCATCCTCGATGTCGAACTTGGTGACCTCGGCGCTCACCGTCGTGCCGATCAGATCGGAGATGTCCTTCATGAAATGGAGGTCGACCTGGCTGGCGGGAATGAAGGCCCGCAGGCCCTCGACGTTGACTTCGAGGCCGCCTCGGTTCATGCCCGTGACCTGGCCCTCGAGGACCAGCCCCACCTTCATATCACGCATGATGGCGGCCTGCTTGGCCTTCCGTCGGGAGACATTTAACACACCGCCCTGGATGTCTTCGCCCGTGATGAGCACCTCGATCTCGTCCCCGATTTTGTAGGTCTCATTTTTTTCGATCTCGGCGCGGGACATGACGCCCAGAAGCTTCGCTCCGAAGTCGACCAGCACGTCCTCTGAACCGACGTTGGCGACACGACCTTTGCACAGGTCTCCCACGGTGGGACCGGTCTCCGCCGGCGCCGGCATCGATTCACCCGAGAGATCCGAATCGCTGATACCCTGCATCGCCTCCTCAACCGCCGCATCCAAGGCGACGTCATCACCTGGGGAGGCGATCAGTGCGGCCATTTCGCTGGCATCCGCAGCCGCGGGGGAGGGTTGTTTGACAGTTGGGGCGGGCGGTACGACAGCGGAGGCAGGTGGACCGACGGTTGGTGACGGGGCGGAGGAATCCGCCGCCGGCCGCGGGGCGGTCGATGATGAGGTCGAATCCGAACCCCCTTCGGGTTTATTAGGTTCCGATACAGCTGCAACCCCGGTCTCTGTTCCACCGGTTTCCGATACGACAGCCGGCGTCGCGGCCGGTTGCTCGCCGGGACTCGCCGGTATATCGGACTTTTCACATGACGCCGGTTCAGGCAGTGCATGTGACGTCTTCGGCGTTTCCGTTACAGAGGGGGCTTCAAGCGTTCCGTGTTCGGTCTCGAACGATTTGTCTCCCGAATCGGGGGTCGGTTCCATGATTAACTTCTCTCCACGTCTTTATCAGGGGCACGGACATGGCTGTCTCGTGCCGGGGGCGATGCCAATCACACATCGGCGTGTTCAAAATCGGCATTCAGTTCATGGCAGTCGATGAATCGAGATGGACGAGACGAATCATTGAATTTGAATGATCCGTGCCGTCGCGGCATCGAGGGTCCTCTGGATTCGATCCGGCATCCGTCCTGCATCCCGGCAAGACGAAATGAACATAGCCGCACCCGGCTAGGTACCCGTAGATTACACAAAACGGGCGGTGAAGTCGACCCCCGACCGGCTCGCCATCCCGCTTCTTCTCTATCAGTGGGTCGTTAAAATCGGGGTCATTCCACGGACTTCAGTTGAATAGGATGATTATGGGAACCGTACGTCCCGGGACGTAGAAACGGGTGGATCACTCCGCACAGGGCAGAGAATCGCAGATCACGCGTCGATTCTCCCCCGTCGCCGAGACGTTTCTTCTCTCGGCCTCGAACACCTCCAGATAGTGCTGCAATCGGGCCTCGGGATCGTCCAGCCGGCCGCCGAAATGCCGGGTCGGATCATTGTAGATCAGATGCACGGGCAATTCGCAAATCCGCAAACCTTGACTGACCGCCTGTACCCACAACTGAAGCGGAAAAGCATAGCCCGGTACCGACAGCGAGAGCCGCTCCAACGCCGAGACTCTGAAGGCCTTGAAGCCGCAAAAGGCGTCGGTCAGATCGAGTCCCAGCTTTTCATTCAAGAGCCGTGTGATCTGGTGATTGATCCGACGCCGGTCGTCGGGCGGCGGCGTATTGCCCGGCATGTCGAGAAGATACCGCGAGCCCGACACGATGTCGGCATCATCCCGCTCCGCCTGTTCGACGAACGTGGGAATTAACGCAGGTTCGTGCTGGTCATCGCAGTCGATCGTGATGATCCAATCGTAATCTCTACGCGCGGCGAATTCGAAAGCATCGATCAGGCTTCGCCCGTAGCCAAGGTTGCCCGAGTGACGAATCCGCTCGATGCCTTCGATCTTGGAGAGGATGGCGTGTGTGTCGTCGGTTGAACCGTCGTCCACCACCAGCACATCGTCGGACAGCGACTGAATGCGCGCCAGGATATCCGCAACGTAGCGTTGCTCGTTGAAAACCGGGATCGCGATCAAGACGCGCATACACTGTCACCTTTATGAGCCTGATTAACGGGGCAGGGGATCCGGCTCGGCCCGTAGCGAGCCATGCCCAAATCATAGGGGAGTAGTCCGCCGAGTCAATTGCGTGTGTTTTCAACAACCCTGCTCTACCAGCAGTGAGAATCTTCGCGGATCACGAAAATTTCTGGGTGCCATGCTTACACGACCCGGTCTTTGGGGTCGGGCAAGCATGCCGATTACCTGGGTTGCGGCCTGCGGCCTCGCTGTGGCACCGGTTTCCAACCGGGTCCATGACACTCTACGCGGGTTATATTCAGGACTGCGGCGCGTCAATGTG
>CAYXGR010000188.1:2441-6305 GCA_964464525.1 uncultured Planctomycetaceae bacterium | reverse complement strand
TTCAATCATTGCCGTCAATCCAGGGGTGGCATGCCCAAGTAAAGCGCGGGCATGGCGTGTCCCCGGGTTCCGTAGGGTAAGCATCGCCCACCAATCGTTCTATCCCTCGTCATCGCCGTCATTCCAACTCACCGCCTCGGCGAGCGTCTTTTTGGGGAGATCGGGAACAGCGCACGCTTCTGCGGGATACCCGACCGGGATCAACAGGAACGGCTTTTCGTTGGAAGGCCGGCGGAGGATCGATCTCAGGAAGTTCATGGGGCTGGGGGTGTGGGTGAGGGTGGCGAGGCCGAGTTGGTGGCAGGCCATCAGGAAAAAGCCGGCGGCGAGGCCGACGCTCTCGGTGGGATAGTAGTTTTTGACGCGTTTGCCGTCGATCTCCTCCCAGTCGATTCGAAATACCACGACCAGGAACGGGGCGATCTCCAGGAACGGCTTGCGCCAGTCGGTGCCGATCGGGTCGAGGGCCTCCAGCCAGGCTTCAGGGAAACGACGGTCGTAGTTTTCGCGTTCCTCGGTCTCGGCAGCGGTGCGGATTTTCCGCTTGAGGGCCGGGTCGTCGACCACGACGAAGCGCCAGGGCTTGCGGTTGGCTCCACTCGGAGCGGAGTGGGCGACGGCGAGGGCGTCCTCCAGCACGCGCCGGTCAATCGGTCGGTCGGAGAAGTCGCGGCAACTGCGGCGGGTTATCATCTCCCGAAGGAGGCGGTCGCCGTGTTCGCGTTGCCAGGGAATCGATCGCTCGGGAAGGGAATAGGGGATCATCTTGGCGGGCACGGCATGCCTCCAAATTCGAGAATGTATGGGCGAATGCACCGGATGGGTATTCTATAAGGGGGTAACCGGTGTTGTGAAATCAGGATTGAACCGTTAAAACACAGGGGAGGCTGAACAACAAGGTGGGCAGCGCCCACCCACGAATAAGGGAGCACACTCGTGATTCAAACTGCCAAGCAGACCGATGAGATACGATGGGACAAGGCGGACGCCCCCAGGATCGGCCGCGGGCGGCTGATTCTGACTTCGATTGTCTTTGCTGCCTGGATCGGCTTCCTGGCGTTTTTCGCTGCCCAGCGCTGGTTCGGCACGCTTCAATAAGATCCCAAGGTGGGCAGCCTCCGTCATACCCCTCTGTAGTTTGTAGATTTTATTTGTAGTTTTTGCTGTAGTTTTTGTTTTTATTTTGACTTTTTGATTTTTTGACATTTCCCCCTGGTCATGGACGACACGGCGACATTCACTCTCAACCCGGCGGTCTTCGACGCCAACCTGACTGCTCTGTGGTCCATTCTCCCGGATTCGGCGGAGGTTGTGGCTGCGGCGTATTTGCCCGACTCGCTGGGAACTGTGACCGGTCGCGATGGTTCGACGACGTTTGCCTGGTCGGACGACACGGGCCAGCCCCACTGGTTCGGTCGCACGAGCATGCCGACGATCAGTTGCCCGGCCCTGGTGGATTCGTTCGATCCCGGATCTGGGAACGTGTTGCTGGCTGGGTTGGGACAGGGCGGAGAGGTGCGGCTTCTGCTTGATCGAATGGCCGTCCACCAGGCGGTGATAGTCGTCGAACCGGCGGCCTGGGTCGTGGCGGCGGCCCTTCGGTTGCGTGATTTCTCGGCGGCGTTTCGGCGGCGGCGTTTGTTGATCTTCACCGGGGCGGAACCCTGGTCCGCGTTGCGCGATTTTATGAAGACGAATGTAGGGTTTCTCGTTCCGGATCGGGTGCTCTCGTGGCCCTGGTTCGAGGCCGAGGAGATCGCCCATGCGTCCGAACGGCTGTCGGTCGTCCAGACGACAATCGTGCGGCACAGGGCCGCCGATGTCGGTGAGCGAGATGCGACCGCGGGCGCTTCTGATGCACCGGGGGTCGTCACGTCCCGCGATTCTCGCCCGAACGGCCCCCGCCTGGCCATCCTTTCGAATGTGCCCGACGGCCGAACGCATCGATTTGCGCGACAATTGTCTCATGCTGCCGCGGCCGAAGGATTTCCGCATTGTTGCTGCGTCCTCGATCGCCCTACCTGCGTGCATCCGGGGGCCGTGGAGCGGTCTGTCCGGTCGATCGATCCTGATACAATCGTATTGATTGACGGGCTTCCGGAGTCAATCGCCGTACCCCTGCCCGATGTTTCGATGTGGATTCTGTGCTCGCATCCGCTGCCGCTGTCCCAGGACTGGTTGAAGCGTGTCCCAGCTTCGGCCACGCTCGGAGTCCGGACCGAGGATCAACGACAACATGCGGTGCGAGCCGGTCTGGCCGTGTCGCGCGTGATCGTTCTGCCGCCCGCGGCTGTTTCTGCTCAGCAATCATCGCCCGTGGACGAGACCCGCATTGCGGTCATGGGCGACTTGGCCGACACGTCGGCCTCCGCCGTCGGCCTTCACCTGGCGTCGCATTGCCGATTGTGGGCGGCGGCTGAAGTGATCCTCGACGGGATGGTTGATACCTACCGGGACGAAGATGCGGACCGGGTGTTTGAGGTGGCCGAGCGGAAGACCAAAATTCACCTGAAGAGTGAGGAAGTTCGCCGCGGGATCGTCGAGCGAATACGTCGGGTCCTGGGTCCGAGCCTGGTCCGCCGTGCCTATTGCGAGGCCTTGGCCGATGCTGGGTTTGCGTTTGATCTGTATGGGACGGGGTGGGATCGGGATGAGCGTTTGTGTGCGTGTCATCGCGGGGCGTGGCCACCGGTCGGCGAGGCGGCGGCGGCGACCGACGGGCATGGGCTGATCGTGTCGATCGAGACATCGGGGCACGTGGTTTCGCCGTTCGTCGATGGGCTGGCGGCCGGCCTGGCCGGTTTTACGCGACGCCATCCGTTGGATACGACGGCGAACGGTCTCGCGGCGATACTCGATCCCGATGCGCATGTCTGGCGATTCGATTCACGAAAGAACATGGTCGAATGTATAACGAAGGCGATGGGAGATCCGGATTCGTTTGCGGATCGCCGTGCTCGCACTGCGGCTCACATCAACGAACGCCACACGTGGTCCTGTCGGCTACGAAAGATTATCAACGCGTGAGAACAATGGATGGACGCCCCCCCCCCTACTTCGTCCGTCCTGGCAGTCCCCGATGTTTCGCAATGAATCGAAGCATGCTTTGGAAATGGTGCCAGCCAGATTGAGACAGGGGCATCCGACTGAGGCGGCGGTGGGCGTGGATGCATTCGATGTGCGGGCAATAAGTCACACGGCGATTTCGCTGCCACATTCGGTAGCACAGATCCACGTCTTCGAAGTAGAGAAAGAACCGTTCGTCGAAAACGCCGCCGGTGTCCACGTCCGACTTTCGTAGAAACATCGCTCCACCCAGTCCCCAATCGACGTCCGCCGGAGCGGATCGATCCAGATCCTCGTAGAGATAGCGTCGGAAAAACGCGGGGGGTGGGCCGATCAGCCGCAGGGGCGAACGGGCGTAGAGGATGACCGGCCAGGTGTAGAAGCGGCGGACCGATCGCTGCAGCCCGCCGTCGGGATCGCGCAACATGGGCAGGACGAGGCCGACATCCGGGTGGTCTTGCAGGAACACATCGACGCGATCGAATGTCCCCGCCGTGATGCGAACATCGGGGTTGGCGATGAAGAGGATGTCGCCGTGTGCCTCGCGAAGGGCGAGATTGATCCCCCGGGCGAAACCGACGTTGGGCGAGGGGATGATGGTGACGGGCAGGACGGGATCGAAATCGAAGTCCAGTTGCTCCTCGCGTGAATTGTTGGTAATGATCAGCTCCATTTCCTGATGCGGGGCATGGGTGAGGAGGGAATCGACCAGAGCGGCCAGATCGTCGGCCGAATTGTGGTTGACAGTCAGGATGCTGATCATGACTGTCTCGCTTCGGGCTGTCGCGATCCGGGCTG
>CAYXGR010000188.1:0-2341 GCA_964464525.1 uncultured Planctomycetaceae bacterium | reverse complement strand
CACCTTCCATCTTGAGGCGACATGCAGATTCCACCAGTCCCGGACCAGGAGCGATTCGATTATTTTGCCACCGTCGGCATTCCATCCGTCATTGGCCATTCGCTTCTCGAGGATGTGGCGGCGGTGCGCCAACGCGGCCCATTTTCCGGCGAGGTAAGGTCGGAGGCAGCCCTGACGGAGCTTGTTGCATGATTGCAGGGCGAGGAAGCAGAGATGAGACAACCCATATCGCCGTCGCATTGGGGGCGACAGGTGCGACCACCAGACGATCTCGGCGTTTCGGGCTGAATTGAAATGGTAACGCCAGCCCTTCGGGTGGTAGGATGCGCTGAGGTGGTGGTAGCAGATCGACTTGGGCGCGAATCGACATCGATAGCCCGCCCAGGCCAGTCGAAGGCCGAGATCGACGTCTTCGTAGTAGCTCTCGAATTGCTCATCCAGAAAGCCGACACGCGCGACGGCCTCGCGGCGAAAAAATGCCGAGGCCCCGGAGGCCGATGTGCAATAGTTGTCCAGTTCGGCGAGGCGCTCGGGAGATCGCAGGTGATGCCTTTTCAATGCGCCGCCCGCCACGGAATAGAGATCGCCCGCCGTGTCTACCCGGTGCGGCGGATCGGCCAGTAATACGAGCGAGGCGACCGACCCGATTGTGTCGTGATCGAAAGCTCGGATCGCTTCCGAGAGCCAGTCGGGATCGACATGGGTATCGTTGTTGAGAAGGGCGACGTAGGGGGTCGTCGCCGCGCGGAGGCCCCGGTTGCAACTGGCGGCAAAGCCTTGGTTCCGTTCGTTGCACATCAGCCGGATGCTCGGCCATTTCTCCTTCAAGTAGGCCGTGCTGTCATCGGTTGAGGTGTCGTCCACGATGACGATTGAGAATCGCGAGTCCGTCTGCTCCGTAAGCGATTTCATCAGGTGCGGCAGAAACTTCATTCCGTTATAGTTCGGAATTACGATGGTAACGAGAGGCTCTGCCATGGATGAAATCGTCGGTGTCCAGTGGATCGTGATACGCCGTCCTACGCCAACGCGATCGGGTATGATACTCCGCCCCCCCGGCCCACGCGACCGGACCGGTGTGCCACTGCTTCAAGCAGTGCAATCCTCGACGAGCAATCAAAACGCCCGCTATGCGGACTCAATAAACTCATGATCGAAGTCGCCACCACACCCGAACAACAGGAGACACAGCGCCGGCTCCGCGCGGTTCGCCTCGCGATCGGGGTGAGCATTCTGGTCTGCATTGTCGAACTTGCCCTGGGGTGGATGCTGGGTCTTGCCAGCCTCGTCGCCGAGGGGGTCCACACCTTCCTCGACGGGTTTGACTCCGTCATCGTTCTGATCACGGTCATCCTCGCGGCCCGGCCGCCGGATCGATCCCACCAGTTCGGCCACGGCAAGTTCGAGGCGCTGGGCGCCGCCGTCGAGGCGTCCTTCGTGATGGCTGCCGCCATCGGCATCGCCTATGAATCCATGGATCGACTGGTTCACCATCAAGCCCCCCCGGAGATTCCGCTCTACGTCTGTCTGATCATGAGTATCACGGCGGTCTTCTACTTTTTTGTGTCGATCTACCTCATGCGTATCGCCCGCGAGACCCATTCCCCCGCGGTTCTGGCCGAGGCCTTGCACCTGCGCACCCACATCTACATCACCGGGGGGATCGCAACGGGTCTTGCCATCGGCTCCTTCGGTGATTGGCCCATCGCCGATACACTCGTGGCCCTCGGCGTCGCCGTCTGTCTGATGGGTATCTCGCTGCATATCTTTCGCGAGGTCTATAAACAGTTCATGGATGAGGCGCTGCCCGAGGAGGAGATCAAGCAAATCGGCTCGATCATCGATCGATTCAGCGAGCAATTCGTGGAGGTCCACGGTCTGAGAACGCGGCAGTCCGGTGCGGAGCGGCACATCGAGATGCATCTCGTGGTGATGCCCGAAACGTCCGTCTCCACGGCCCATGCCCTGAGCCATGAGATCGAAGACGCGATCACCGGAACCTGGCCGACCACGCGCGTCATCGTTCATATCGAGCCGCTGGACACCGATCGCGCTGCCAGTACAGACTGGTTTACGGATCAGCCGAAGGTCCGCACGAATGATGCGTCTCCCGACGAGCGGGAGTTCATGCATTGATCTTCCGGGTGCAGGGTGTCATGCTTATACACCCAGCCTCATCGGGGTGGGTAAGCATGCCTCCCATTATTTCGCCATTTGCAAATGGATCCATGACAGGGTTGGCGGATTCCATGACGACTTCGGCCGGGCAGTTTTTGTTTGCCACCGACTTCAGTCGGTGGTGTGCACCCCCACATAGATCCTCAGCCGGCTTCAGCCGGGC
>CAYXGR010000187.1:0-6310 GCA_964464525.1 uncultured Planctomycetaceae bacterium | reverse complement strand
GGCGGTGAATGTCAGGGTGGCCATGGTTCCGGACGTGGCGCCCGTGCCGCTCCCGTCCGCAGGCAAACCCACGGCGTAGGTCAATGTGCCGGCGCCGGGCGTCTCCACAATCTCTTCGGTCCACGGAGAGACGGGTGCCGCGCTCACGAAGGTGAGATTCGTGTTGTTGTATGTCAGGAAGAACTGGCCACCGACGATGGTCGCGGGCGTCGTTGCATCCGGCGTCAGGTCGAGGGTGACCGTCACGGTGCTGCCCATGGAGTAGCAGGTCGCGTCCGGCGTACAGGTCAACGTGGTCTGCTGGGCCTGTGCTGCCGATGCTGCACCCAAGAGGGCCAGTGCCATAGCTAGTGTGAATCGATTACTCATCGGAATGCTCCTTTCGAGGCCGCAAGGACCGCGTTAGTTAAGATGCACGTCCATTACAATCACTATTATTCTTCGAATCCCATCGGCATCACTTCATGGCAGGCACATGCCTCGGGCTATCAGTCAATCTCGCATCGATTCATGGACGAAATTTCAGTTGTCTTGGCGGCGGATTCAGCATCAACGCCGCGATATCAAATTGATCAATTATTCCATTATGGTCTATATCGGCCGAGGCTAATTCACTCAGCCCCAATTCGTTCAACTCATTTACGAACAAAGATCGGCGGGGACCGCGGACCAGGCCCCCGATCGCCCGGCCCGTATCGCAACAGTTGAGCTCGCTCCCGGATAAGAAATTGATTTGGATGAATGTGAATTCTTCAATTTCCACCTTACCGTTGCCGCTCAGGTCGGCGTGTGGCGAGGCCGTAGCACAAGTCGTATTGCCGGTTCCGTAATTCGTCCCGATTCGGTTGAGGAACATGACGTAGTCTAAGATATCGACAAAACCGTCGGTGTTCAGGTCACCGCCGAGCAAGGCGTCGTTGTCGCCGCCGATCCCAGTCCTATCACTGAAATCCGCGACGTATTGCAGGCCGATGATGGGCCTTGTTCCGAAGTTGTCTACGTCCGTTCGTCTGAGGGTGTGGAGGGGATCCTGTGCATTGATACACGTATAGATATTGCACGGCACTGTGAGTGTCGCCGTGCCGATCGTCGGCATGCCCGACTGTACGGTGAAGGTGATTTCGGAGGAGATGACTGTCGACAGTCCTAAGCAATCGAATAGTTCAAACGTGATGCATCGAGTCAGTGATGATGGATCCGGAAGTCCCGTGTCGATTACGGAAGCCAGTTCCACAGTCACTGCGAGCTCACTGGATGCGACTGTGATGTTCGCGCAGTCGGAACTGACCGCTGTGTTGGCATCAGTGACCTGAACGCATAACGGGTGGGTTCCTCCACCGGCGGTCACTGCGTCGAACACGGGATTGGCCGTAGTCGTACTGTTAAGATACGCGGCCCCGGCGCCCGTCCATAGATAGGAGTAGGGAGGAGTACCGCCGCATGCCGTGGGAGATCCTCCCACCGAGGTGCTCGTTGAAGTTTGGAGGCATAGGTCGGTGTCGAGACCGGCATTCGCGGTCAGGCCCTGACAGGCGCTTGCCTGTGCAGCTCCTGTTAGTATGATCGAAAAACTCTGTGAACCGCCGGAGAGTGTTCCCTTGTGTGTCACACGGAGCACGAAGCTGTCCGTGCCTGGTGTGTTGACGACGACCTGCTCGACATTGTCCGTGATATTATCGCCGGTCGTCGCGGCTGCACTTGGTATGGCCGGATTCATCACCCAGGGCAGATACGTAGTCCCCGAAGATGGTCGCTCGATACGCAGGTCCAGATCGTTGACCAGCATCTTGGTCGGCGGATCGAGGAGATTGCCCGGGGGTGTGCCCGCCGGATCGGTCCAGCAGATCGTCGCCCGCAACTCACTGCTCGTGCCGTCGGTCGTGACCTGAAACTCGACCGAATCGCCGTTCGCCAGCAGATCCCATTCGCTGATCGTCAATGGCAGAGAGACGTCCGACGTGATCGCATTGGCCGCGGCGAGCGTGTTCATCAGCCCCCAGCCATGCTGATAATCCGGTCCATTCGCCGTGCCGGCTTCGTCGGCGGTGTGCAATACCAAACCCTTGAGCGTCGCCGAGCGCATGTCGGTTTCAGTCGGATGGGTGTTCCGCCAGTGTTGAATCAGAACACCCAGTGACCCGCTGACATTCGGCGTGGACATCGACGTGCCCGACAGTGTTGTGTAGTCGATGTCCGCGGTGTCCGTGGGCGAGAACAGGTTGACACCATTGCCGACGATGTCGGGCTTGATCCGTCCGTCGTCGGTCGGTCCCCAACTGGAGTAGGCGGTCATGCTCACGCCGGCGGAACCGGAATAGCCGCCTACGATGTCGTCGACGGCGCCGACGATCAGAACATTCTTGGCCACGGCGCGAGGGCCGAGTGAGTCATAGTCGCCGTCGGGATCGCGGGTGGCGATGCTGCCCTGCCACTGGTTGTTGATCAATACCAGGTGTTCGGTGCCCGGCGGCGGACCGACATCATCGCGGTCGTTGCCCGCCGATCGGCAGATGAGGTAATAGGGATGATCCCAGGCAATGTTGTCCAGTCCCCAGCTAAATCCGTTGTAGAGACCGAACTTGAAATCCTCCACGGTGCTGATGCTCTCGTCACCGAACCAGAACCACTGGTCGGTTCCCCCATTATTGAAATCCCCGAATACCCAGCCGAGTACGAATCCATAGGAGTGATTGGAGACCCGTAGCCCGGCGGCGGCGGCGGCGGGCATCTCGATGACATCCAGACTCCAGTCGTAGCAATCGAGCGACGCCGCGGGCGACATGCCGATTGCCGAGGCATTGACTCCGGCGGCGATCATGGTTCCGGCCACATGGGTCGGATGAAAATGTGTCCCGCCCGGCGAGTCTATCTGCGTGGCGCGGCCTCCGAACTCCTGGTGGCTCGTCCGCACGGCCGCTGCGTCCCAGATACCCAGTGTGACACCCGTGCCGGTCAGGCCAAGCCCGCTCGATCCGCCGGGCAGACATTCGTCGGTGTTGATCGTGTCGGCTGCATTGGCATTGTGCGTCGTGTTATATAGGGGGATGCCGTTGGTGATCGTCAGGAGTTCAATGACTCGGGTGGGTGATTCCTGGCGAATCAGCCACCCTTTGTCTCGAGCGATCTTCTTCGCATCGTCCTGATTGACGATCACAGTCTGTCCCAGGACGGGTGTGTAGACAGGTAGCGTGCCGATCAATATCTGGAGGAGAATACAAAATAGGTGCATAGGGAGCATGCGGGCCGATCGGCCCTTGTTGTGATAAGTTGACAGGTACGAGCAGTCTGGGCAGCACATCATGAACAGCCCCTATCTCGTGCCGAACGAGGCATTGGGTGTGTGTCGATGTCTAGTCTCGACTCTTCCAGCCGTGCCACCCTTGATCCAACGATTCTGCCGAGTGACTGCCTCCACCAGTCGTTCCACCACATTTCTGCGAACACCGGGCAGATAGTATCTGGCACCCTCCCGTAACACCGCCTGCTCAATGCGGGCCGAATGTCTCGTTGCCACCGCGATCAGTGGCACGGGTCGTGCGGCGGTCGTAACCAGACGAATGAACTTCAACATCTCATTGATCGCGCCACCGACCTGGACGATCACAACGGGAGGCTGCTGGCAGCGAACCACCTCAAAGGCCTGATCGGCCGCATCGCCTTCAAGGACCAACATCGAGTGGGCCTTGGCAATGCGTCGAAGGCTGCCGATTACATTTCCCTTGAGAACCACGATCAGTCCTCCCGGAGATAATTGAACAGCCATGGTCCACCCTCCACCGATGGCTTGATGGTGATTGCTCATCAGCTATAGAAGAGCAGGTGGCGTGCCAGAGCAACGGACGAATTCAGTTCGATCACAACTCACGTAAACTGACTGCGTTACGTATATCCATAGAGAGAAAGGAAGGAAGATGACGAATGTAACATTATGAACCATCGATCAAAGTCGGTCGGGCCATTCAGATGGCATGCTGTTGGAACCCCCTCCGTATCAAGTATTTATGTGAACACGGTGCGTATCGGTCCGACTGGCACATCGCGTACCACCCTATTCCGCAGGTCTGTGTACACACACATCGTCACCGGAAGTTCCATTTACAATTATTACTGATATACATAGCTATATAACTGGTAACATTCCAGACTCCGTTCTGACGATCGGTGAGGAGGAATGGAGAAAGCTTGTCTGTAAAGAGGAATACCGATTTCTGGGACAATGCTACAACTACCACATTAGGATGTAATGATGACGAGAAAGCTTGGACTTTATATTCGCGGGTTTGACTTTGAAATCCTGCACTTGCTCTATGACACTCTCGATCATGGCCAGCCAGATCTGCAGTGCCTCATCCATATCGAACCTTAGGATTTTTCCGAGTAACAGATGGTCACGTGATTCGGCGGCATCTTTGATTTCGCACAGCTTAATTTTGATATCATTCAGGCAATCTCGTACATCTCGTCCATCGATGACAACTTGATCGAAATCAATGTTGGTCAGCGCTCCTCCTGAGGTCACTGCAACATGCACATCCGCCCAGACCTTCACGCAGTCCATCAGGCCGATCATACCGTCTTCCAACTTGCCCCGGATCAAGTCCGATCCGGACAACTTGGCGTGGGCGAATGTATCCATCAGGGAAGCACGAGTCTGGACCAGGGCATCCATTGTTATTGTCTCGGGGCGACTCGTGATAAGATCGAGCCGGCCCACCTTTGAGACCGGCATGGCCAGAAACTGATCAAGATGGTGGGGAGGTATCTCCTCTCGATTGCAGGCAACTGTAAAGATCATCTGACCTGTGTCGCGGAGTTGTTCCTGCAATCGATCGATCAACTCTCCCACAGTGAGTTCTGGAGAATTATCTATACCTGTAATCAATATGCCGTCGAGAAATGCAGTCATCGGCGAACTCCTAATGGGCGTCTCCTGCATACAATAGTGGTCCAATCTAGCGGAATTGTGTGCGATCATTTGAAGCGGGCCTCCTCTCGGTTTCCTGTACAACCCCTGGATCTGCTGTTGGGGTGACTCATCCTTTCCCGGCGTGTATCGTTCGAGTTAATTAGACGACCAGCGTAGTTGGCCAGCGAATGGAGTTGAGATAGGCCGTCAATCCATGGCGGTCGATCATTCGAGTCAGTCGATGGCGCTCCACCCCCAGCAACTGGGCTGCACGAGACTTGTTGCCCTTCGTTACTTGCAGTGCCTGTTCAATCAAGCACCGTTCAACCACGTGTAACGGCCTAATTTGAACTCTGGCCTGCACGCCGAATCCGTTAGAATCTTCAAGTTTCCTGTGAGTATTATGTCTCAATGCCTCCGGAAGATCAGCTAGCGTCAGGTGGTCGCTGGTCGACAGCACGGTCGCCGAGTCGATTACATTTCTGAGCTCCCGAACATTGCCGGGCCAGCCGTAGACTTCGAGGGCTTCCATCGCTTCCGGGTGAAAATCCTTTTCACTCACTCCGTATCGCTCCGACACCTCCTCCAGAAAGTGTTTAGCCAGATGCGCGACGTCGCCCTGACGTATCCGAAGTGGCGGCACCTCCACACGCACCACATCCAGTCGATAGTAGAGATCCTCTCGAAACCGGCCTTGCTCCACCATTTCCTTCAGGTCGCGATGCGTGGCCGCGATGATCCGAACATCCGCCTGCACCGGCTCTACCGCACCTACCGGCAATACCGATCGTTCCTGGATACACCGAAGGAGTTTCGCCTGCATATGCATTTCAAGTTCACCGATCTCGTCGATAAACAAAGTTCCACCCTTGGCGGCACGGAACAACCCCAGTGTCGAATGGTCCGCGCCGGTGAAGGCTCCCTTCACATGGCCGAACAACTGGGATTCGAAAAGCGAATCCGGCAATGCGGTGCAGTCCGCGATGACAAAGGGGGCCGCAGACCGGGGACTGGACGCGTGAATATGTCGGGCCACAAGTTCCTTACCGGTCCCCGATTCACCGAGGATCAAGGCCGTGCAGTTATGGTTTCCGATGGAAGTGATCCTCGACCGAAGATCCCTCATGCATTGACCTTCACCGACAAGCTCCGGCAGTCGGTGCCCGGGATCCACGTCTCCGATTCCGTCTTTCCTGTTGAGTGCGATCATCTGACTCTCTCCCGATGTCCGTCAACCGAATTGCAATGCCCGAAAATGAACGGTGGCCTCGTTGAATGGTCATTTAGTTTGACCCATAGATAACTTTGTACACTATTAGACCTACATGACGGTAGCCGGGAGAATGACTAAGTAATCTTGGAAGGGATCCGATATATCGGACGTGAGGGAATCTGAGTTTTATA
>CAYXGR010000186.1:0-6319 GCA_964464525.1 uncultured Planctomycetaceae bacterium | reverse complement strand
GCCCCGCGCGTCCGATAGTTCTGGCGAGTCAATCAATATGACAAAGATCATCTGCATATGCGGGGCCCGGCCCAACTTCATGAAGATCGCCCCCTTGATGGCGGCGTTCAAGAAAACGGACACCATCGAGACCCTCCTGGTGCATACCGGGCAGCACTATGACGAGCGGATGAGCGATCTGTTCTTCCGGGATCTCGGAATACCCGAGCCGGATGTCAATCTTGAGGTCGGCTCATCGAGCCACGCCGTTCAGACCGCCGAGATCATGCGGCGTTTTGAGCCGGTCGTGCTCGATTTCGAGCCGGACTGGGTCGTGGTCGTCGGCGATGTGAACAGCACGATCGCCTGTGCATTGGTGGCGAGCAAGCTGGGCGTCCGCGTGGCCCATGTCGAGGCCGGGCTACGAAGCTTTGACCGCCAGATGCCGGAGGAGATCAACCGGCTGCTGACGGATGCGATTTCCGATCTGCTGCTGGTCAGCGAACCGAGCGGGGTGGAGAATCTCCGGAACGAGGGGGTTGCGAACGAAAAGGTTCGCTTTGTCGGCAACGTCATGATCGACACGTTGATGCGAAACCGGGCGCGCGCGGAGGATTCGACAATCCTCGCCACGCTGAGGTTGAAGGAGAAGAACTACGCCGTCGTGACGCTGCACCGGCCAAGCAACGTCGACCGGCCGGAGACATTCGCCTCGATCCTCGATGCCTTCGAGGTGATCGGCCGCGACATGCCGATCGTCTTCCCGATGCATCCACGAACGCGAAAAAACCTGGCGACGATGGGGCTGGCGGATCGCGTCGAGACACTGTCGGCACTGCGAACGCCGGAGCCGTTGGGCTATCTGGACTTCCTGAAGCTCATGGCGGAGTCGGCGGTGGTGCTCACGGACTCGGGCGGGATTCAGGAGGAGACGACAATTCTCAAGGTGCCGTGTCTGACGCTGCGGGAGAATACCGAACGCCCCGTCACGGTCACGGAGGGTACGAACCGCCTCGTCAACCCGGACAGCGAATCCATTCTTTCGGCCTATCGCGAACACCTCGCGAGACCGACGGATGCCGCCCGCACGCCCAAGCACTGGGACGGCCACGCGGCCGAGCGGATCGCGCAAGTCTTCGTCGACTGGGTGTGAGGTAGACACTTACAGATTTGTTGGTCCAGTCACCGGTCAATCTCCCTGATGAGATCGCGATCCATGCCATTGTCGGCATGTGTGTCAACACGCCTGAATATACGGGTCGTCCCGAAAGGACCTCAACATGTCAGCCCAGGGCAAAGCGAAGCGCCGCCCTGGGTCAACGCAACCATAACCACGAAGCCCTGAAAGGACGGTACAACCGGGTGCTATAAGACGATCATCCCGATAAACCCCCAAAAACAAGTGCGTCCATGCAGTAGTGGCCTGCCGAAAAAATCGTTGATATGATTCAGCTTTTGGAGATCAGCGCCTGCCGTTGTATTGTTGAGCGCGGATTCAAGGTTTTGATCCGATGAACCGCTGGAGTGAAACAACATGAAACTGAGTGTAGTTGGCACGGGTTATGTCGGATTGGTTGCGGGCACCTGCTTCGCCGACGAGGGCAATCACGTCATCTGTGTCGACAAGGACGCCGCCAAGATCGACGCCCTGTCAGGTGGGGAGGTCCCCATCTATGAGCCTGGTCTGGGCGAAATCATCCGGCGGAATGTCAAGGCTGGTCGGCTCACCTTCACCACCGACATTGTCCACGCGGTCGAGAATTCGCTGCTCATCTTCATCGCCGTGGGCACGCCCGAGGCGGAGGATGGCAGCGCCGACTTGTCGGCCGTGCGTTCAGTCGCCTCGCAGGTCGGCAAACATATGGACGGCTATCGCATCCTCGTCACCAAGAGCACGGTCCCGGTCGGCACCCACAAAACGATCGCCGAGGCCGTACACGCCGAGACACATCATCAGTTCGACGTCGTCAGCAATCCGGAGTTTATGAAGGAAGGCGCTGCGATCGACGATTTCACCAGACCCGATCGCGTGGTGATTGGCACAGACAACCCTGCCGTCGTCGAGATTATGAAGCAATTATACGCCCCGTACATGCGAAAACGGGATCGGATTCTGGTCATGGACCCGGCCAGCGCGGAGATGACCAAGTACGCGGCCAATGCCCTGTTGGCAACGAAGATTTCGTTCATGAATGAGGTGGCGAATCTATGCGAGCGGTTCGGTGCGAACGTGGAAATGGTTCGGTCGGGAATAGGTTCCGATTCGCGAATCGGCCACGCCTTTCTGTTTCCGGGTGTCGGCTATGGCGGATCGTGTTTCCCCAAGGACGTCAGCGCTTTTATCAGCATGGGCCGGCAGGTCGATTACCCCACGAGTATCGCCGAGGCCGTCGATGAGACCAACCAGAGGCAGCGCAGGGCCTTCGCTCAACGCGTGCTCGATTACTTCGGTGAGCATGCCGGCAAGACAACGCTTGCCGTCTGGGGCTTAGCGTTCAAGGGTCGAACCGACGACGTCCGCGAGGCGCCCGCCATCGATGCCATCCGCATGTTCCTGGAGCGTGGGATGACGATTCGGGCACACGATCCGGAGGCAATCCGAAACGCCCGGCGCATGCTGGGTACGGACGGGATCACCTATTTCGAGAATGGATACGAGGCGGTGGATGGAGCGGACGCGCTGGTGGTCTTCACCGATTGGCCCGAATTCCGGGCTCCCGATTTTGAAGGCCTCATGGAGAAGCTGAGTCAGCCGGTGATCTTCGATGGCCGCAACCTGTACGATCCGATCTACGTCAGCCGAATCGGATTTGAGTATCACAGCGTAGGTCGCCCCACGGCGAAGCACGAGAAGAAGTAGTCTACATTTCTCACGGAATGCCTGATGAGGGGCCGTTTTATCAGAGCCGCGACCGTAAGGAAGCGGTCAGCGCACGCCTTCGCGGGATGGTTGGACTACATCAGGATCATGATATTCTGTCGCTGTGATGACAACTGTTCGAGCGTAGC
This sequence comes from uncultured Planctomycetaceae bacterium, assembly GCA_964464525.1. GTDB lineage: Bacteria > Planctomycetota > Phycisphaerae > UBA1845 > UTPLA1 > CAYXGR01. Next base: position 3,331 of record CAYXGR010000186.1, on the reverse strand, counting down.
GATTCAAAGCTCACCGCTCCCTTACGGTTGCGGCTCTGATCGGTCGGCGAGAAATACGGGGTAGGAATGACAAAAAGGGCTCTGATCACGGGGATCACCGGACAGGATGGGAGCTATCTCGCCGAACTGCTGCTGAGCAAGGGATACGAGGTTCACGGCATCGTTCGGCGATCCAGCACCTTCGGAACCCAACGGCTCGATCATATCTATCACGACCCTCACGAATCGGGCGCGAAGCTGTTTCTTCACTATGGCGACCTGACCGACGGCGCCGGTCTCAGTCGATTGCTCGCCGAAGTCACGCCCGACGAGGTCTACAATCTCGCAGCCCAGTCCCACGTCCGCGTCAGTTTCGATCAACCCGGTTACACGGTGGATACCGTCGCACTGGGCACCCTGCGGCTGCTCGAAGCGGTTCGTGAGATGAAGAAGCCACCCCGGTTTTATCAGGCGTCGAGTAGTGAGATGTTCGGTAAGGTTCGCGAGACGCCCCAACGGGAAACCACGCCGTTTTATCCGCGAAGCCCCTACGGCTGTGCGAAGGTCTTCAGCCATTGGCAGACGATCAACTATCGCGAGGCCTACGGTCTGTTCGCCTGTTGCGGAATCCTGTTCAATCATGAAAGCCCGCGGCGCGGCGAAACCTTCGTGACGCGGAAGATCACCCGCGCGGCGACTCGTATCAAGGAGGGCCTTCAAGACAAGCTCTTCCTTGGCAACCTGGAGGCGATACGCGACTGGGGCTTCGCCGGCGACTACGTCGAGGCCATGTGGCGGATGCTTCAGCAAGATAAGCCGGACGACTTTGTGATCGCCACGGGCGAGATGCATTCAGTCCGAGAGTTTCGCGATATCGTCTTCAACATCCTCGAACTCGATCCGGAGCAGTATGTGGAGATCGATCCACGCTACCTTCGGCCGACCGAAACGGATGAGCTGTTGGGGGATGCGTCGAAGGCCCGGGAGAAACTGGGCTGGAAACCCAAAGTCTCGTTCACCGCGCTCGTTCGAATGATGGTGATGGCGGATTGGGAACTCGCCAAGGAGGAACGCATCCTCACGGAGCATCGCGCAAAGAACTGAATGCGCATGGGGTGCTACCGGCAAGCTCTGCTTGCCGGTGTGGGTCCAATCCGAGCCCCGAGCGCCAGCGAGCGGGTCTGAAGACCAACCGTATGCCCAGGAATCACCCCGAGCCGGCTCTTGGGGCTCCGAGCATCATTCGCCTTTTTGGTGATGGACCCAGGACCGATCTGTGACACGATAACCGGTAGTACGATTGGGGTGATTCCAACGTGGATCTGACAAAAGAACGAATTGTTGTGACCGGCGGCGGTGGGTTCCTCGGGCAGGCCCTGATGGCCGAATTACGTCGAATTGGGGTGCCGGATGACAGGCTCCGCGTCCCCCGAAGAAAAGATTACGATCTGACGAGCGAGATCGATGTCGACCGCATGTACGCGGACATGAACCCCACCGTGGTGTTTCATCTCGCGGCCGAGGTCGGCGGGATCGGGGCCAATCGTGAGAATCCCGGTCGGTTTTTCTTCGCCAACATGGCCATGGGGCTGCACGTCATAGAGCAGGCGAGGCTGCGGGGCGTGAAGAAATTTATCCAGCTCGGCACCGTCTGCGCCTACCCGAAGATCGTCCCGGTCCCCTTTGTCGAGGATGCCCTGTGGGAGGGCTATCCCGAGGAAACCAACGCTCCCTACGGCGTCGCCAAAAAGGCCCTGCTGGTCATGCTACAGGCCTATCGGCGGCAATACGGCCTGAATGGCATCTACCTGTTGCCGGCCAACCTGTATGGCCCGAACGACCATTTCGACCCGGCCATCAGCCACGTCATTCCCGCCCTGATCCGCAGGTTTGTCGAGGCCAAGGAACGCGGCGAGCCGATAGTGACGATCTGGGGAACGGGTACGGCGACTCGGGAGTTCCTGTATGTGGACGATTGTGCCCGGGGGATCGTCCTGGCCGCCGAGCGATACGACGATGATGAACCGGTCAACCTCGGCTCGGGAGATGAAATCTCGATTCGCGACCTGGCAACGACGATAAAACAAAAGGTGGGTTACGAAGGGGCGCTGGTTTGGGACGATAATAAGCCTGATGGCCAGCCCCGGCGAAGCCTGAATACGACAAGAGCGGCCGAAAGATTCGGTTTCCAGGCCGAAATCGGCCTCGACGAGGGCCTGAAGTGGACTATCGCCTGGTACCTCAAGCAGCAGAGGCTCCCCGCACCCGGTTGATCGCGCAATTATTGCCGAACAAACCGGCCGCCTGGGTCAGTATAGGTAGAAGTGAAATCGCATTGGGGGGTGAGATTCGAGCCGTAGGATGGGTCATATGCCCCATCAGTTAAACCGTCTGATTCAGAATGGGATGTACCACAAATGAAAGCACTCATCACCGGCGGGGCCGGTTTCATCGGCTCGCACCTCGGCGAGCGGTTGCTGGGGACAGGGCATCAGGTAGTCGCATTGGACGATTTGTCCACGGGCAGCCTGCATAACCTGTCGTCCATCATCGATAATGCGCATTTTCGCTTCGTTCAAGATGACGTTCGGAACTCCGAGACGCTCCACGTGCTCGTTTCAGAAGCAGATGTGGTGTTCCACCTCGCTGCCGCCGTGGGGGTTCAGCTCATCGTGGACCGCCCCGTGCATACCATCGAGACGAACATCCACGGAAGCGAAATGGTGCTGGGTATCGCCAACAAGTTCCGCAAGCCCGTCCTGATCGCCTCCACGAGCGAGGTGTACGGGAAAAGTGAGCAGGTTCCATTCCGAGAGGACGACGACACGGTCCTGGGTTCCACGAAATTCTCTCGCTGGTCCTACGCCTGTTCCAAGGCGATCGACGAGTTTCTGGCCCTCGCCTACCATCAGCAGTATGGCCTGCCCGCGGTCGTGGTGCGGTTCTTCAACACCGTCGGCCCGCGGCAGACTGGGCAGTATGGCATGGTGATCCCGCGATTCGTGGAGCGTGCTCTGAGGAATGAAACGCTGCTGATTTATGGCACGGGCAAGCAGAGACGCTGTTTCGGATACGTCGGCGACGTCGTCGAGGCGGTGATCGATTTGATGAACAGCAAGGATACCCCCGGACGGGTCTACAACATCGGCTCGACCGAGGAGATCTCGATTGAGGATCTGGCGGATAAGATTATCCGCATGACCGAAAGCAAGAGCGAGAAAAAATATATCGGCTACGAAGAAGCCTACGGCCGCCCCTTCGACGACATGATGCGCCGAGTCCCCTGCCTGGACCGCATTCAGGCGGCGACGGGCTACCAGCCAAAGACGGCATTGGACGAAATCCTGAGGCA
>CAYXGR010000185.1:0-6345 GCA_964464525.1 uncultured Planctomycetaceae bacterium | reverse complement strand
ATGACCCCCTCCGGGGTCATTTCTGGTAAGGGTTCAACAGATGGGTCTGATGACCCATTCTACCACCCTTTGTAACACCACCGCCAAGGCACGATTCTTTTAAGAATCGTGCCATGACAGTGCCACACAACGTGGGGAATGAAGCTTTGTAGGGCTTTTCGGGCAGATTATCGGCAATCCGCTTCTGCCGGACAGGTGGCCTATGATTACGATGACGGAAAGTGTATATTCATTAGAATCGCATGCCCGATTTTACCCCCGCCGTAGCGGTTCCGGGTGGGAACCGCCCACGCACCCGACAGTGCCTCCAAGACACCCCGGCCCCGCCGATTGAGATAATCGCGCAACAGATATAGTGCCGGTGGGAAAAAACGGGAATCCTCGCGGGGGACGAATCGACGAAGTGGCTTGCCCAAGCCAAGTAGGGGTGGCATGCCCAAGGCGCGGTCATGGCGTGCGGTCGATGCTGAGTCAATGGGAAGGAGCAGCCTGAATGGGAACGGGATATCGCCACATCGTGGCCAGGCACCTGCTGTCCGGCGCCATCTTGATGGCCCTGGCGTTGGTGACTGTCACAGAGGCCCTTAGAGCGGATCCACACCAATCGGATCGCCCTTTCGTCAGCACCGCATCTCAGGAACGCACCCTTCCAACCAGACCGGGCGCTCGGCTCTTGCCGAACCCACTGGGCACGGCCGTGCCGGCGATACCCAGCGGGAATACCGAATGGCCCCCGCCCCCCGGTGGCGACGGAATGCGCGGCGGTGCGATCCCGATCTTCGACAATGGCAACCAGCTGGACGACTTCGGCGACAACGCATCCCAACTGAGCCTGATCGCGGACGGGAACCCGACCGTCTCCGAATTCAGTGCGGCCGTGGCCGATGACTTCATTCTGCCCGAATCTCTCACTCAGCCGGGTGCCAATTATCAGATCACTACGATCCGAGCCCCGTTTGCTTTATTCATCTTCAACCTCGGCATCGATCCGAACGCCACGCCGACCAACACCTGGACGCAGGGTGCCCACATCACGATCTACGGCAACTCCCTCACTAACTCACCCGGCGGAGTGCCGAATGGCGATGGAACCTTCAGCGGCGACGTGATCCAGACCGTCCAGATAATGCCCGGCGGATGGACCGAGACGTTTGTCGATGGATGCCGCCCCTGCTACGTTGTGGACTTTCCCGTCAATTTCGTCCTCCAGGCCAACACGCGCTACTGGCTCTCGATCGTGCCACGGCACCCCACGGGAGGCGACTTCAGCCCCACGCAATCGGCCTGGTGCCTGTCTGAGCTGAACAACCTCTTTTTCGCACAGTGGGGCGCCAGCTTCGACTTGCCCTTCTGGAACGATATCGCGGGCAACGACGAAGCGGCCATTTGTACCAATCCGCCGCCGATCGGAACCCTTCGCGGAGTCTCTTTCCAGATCTTCGGTTCGGAGGTGCCGCCGACGTCGGGCGCCTGTTGTGATACCGCGACGAGTCTTTGCACCGACGTTTCGGACCCCATGCTGTGTGCCGGCCCCAGCGAGGTGTTCCACCCGAGTGAGTTCTGCCAGTTCCTCAGCCCGCCGTGTAATCTGGGCGCCTGCTGCCTGTCCGACGGTCTCGGCGGAGGCCTGTGCATGCTGATGACCGAGGCCGATTGCATCGCCGATCCGAACTTCATCGACTTTACGCCGGATGTAGTGTGCCCCATCAACTGTGCGCCGCCGCCGCCCAACGACGATTGCGCGATGCCGATCGCACTGGTCGGACCCAGCGTTTCGGCCTCGTTCGATTCCACCCGGGCGACGATCGATCCCACGTCGCCGACGCCGACCTGTGGAGCGATCACGCAGGACATCTGGTACAGCTACAACGCATCCTGCAGCGGCACCGTCGTGATCACCACCCTCGGCAGTTCCTTCGATACCCTGCTCACCGTCTATGGAAACAACACATCCGTATGCCCACCCTGTCCGACGGACAACACGGCTCAACTTGACTGCAACGACGACTTCGACGCCGCCACCACGGATTCTCATCTGATCGTCCCCGTCATGTTTGGCGACTGCCTGCTGATCCGCGTGGGCGGCAACGGTTTCGGCGCGACCGGGGGCCCGGGGATGCTCACCATCGACTGTGTTAATGCCGGGCTCGGCGCCTGCTGCGACCCCGTCAATCAGACCTGCACGCAGACGATGCAAGCCGGTTGTCTGGCGCCCGCCGTCTTTCATCCTGGCGATGTCTGTTCCGATCTCAATTGCCCTCCCGCGCCACTCAATGACGACTGCATCATCAATGCCGAAATGGTTACGGGCGACGCCCTCATCATCCCCTTCAACACCACCCTCGCCACCATCGACGGACCGCCCGGCATGCCCCCGGCCTGCACGACTGCCCTGGCCGAAGACGTCTGGTTCGGCTACACCGCCACCTGTACAGGCACCCTGACTCTCAGCATGTGCGGCAACACCAACTACGACGCCGCGATCGAGGTTTACGACGGCTGTAGCATCTGCCCGACCGACTTCACCAGCCTCATCGCCTGCGACGACAATGGCTGCGGCGCCGGTGGCGAGAGCGAAGTCGTTCTCCCCGTTGTCTCGGGCAACTGCTATCTGCTTCGAATCGGCGGAGCCAACGGCGCGGTGGGTGGCGGCATGCTCAGCGTCACCTGCAACGCCACTGCCGCCTGTTGCCCCGGCGATCTCAACGCCGACAACCTGATCGACATCAACGATTCGGCCCCGCTCGTCGCGGCCCTGCTTAACCCGCCGATGGCGAACACCCCCGCGTTCTGTGCTGCAGACGTTAACGCGGACGCCGCCGTCAACGGGCTCGATATCCAGACATTCGTAGATCAAATCCTCTCCGGCGCGACCTGCCTCCCGCTTTTCAGCGGGGCCTGTTGTTTCTCCGACGGCACCTGCACCCTCGGCGCCGAGGCCGACTGCTTTATGGCCGGCGGTCTCTATCAGGGCAACGACACCCTCTGTACGCCGAATCTCTGTCCACAGCCGCCGGTCAATGACGCCTGTATCGATGCACTCGCACTCCCCTGTAACACGCAGATGACGATCAACAACCTGTTGGCCACGTCCGAACCGACCGACCCCATGCTCAGTTGCCGATTCCCCGTGGCCGGACCGGGCATTGGCACCGTCTGGTTCACCTTTGTTGCGACCGACGCCGACGCCCTGATCACCACCTGCAACTCCGCCGCTCCTGTCACCGACACGATTCTCACCGTCTACGACGCCGTTTGCCCCGTCGACATGACCACCGAAATCGCCTGTAGTGAGGACGCCGGCGGTGCCTGCGGTCGCCTCTCGCAGGTCTGCGTGACCGGCCTCATCGTCGGCAATAGCTACACGATCCTCGCCGCCTCCTTCGACGACGCCTCGCGCGGCGACATCACGATCGAGCTGACCTGCCCCTGCCCGTTCGGGGCCTGTTGCCTGCCCGATGGAACCTGCACCGACCTCCGTTCCGATCAATGCCTCGCCGCCGGCGGCGCCTTCCAGGGGAATGGCGTCTCTTGTGCGATGAACCCCTGTATCACGCCCCCCGATGCGATGATCTGTTGCACCGGTGATCTCGACGGAAGTGGCATTGTCGATCTCGGCGACGTTGCCGGTTTCGTCGCGGCCCTGCTCAATCCGCCCCTCTTCGGCTCGCCCGACTTCTGCCACGCCGACATCAACGCCGATCTCGTCGTCGATGGAAACGACATTGCCGGTCTCATTCCCCTCGTCATCGCCGGGACTCCCTGTACCCCGCCGACCAACGACGCGTGTATCAATGCCCAGTCCGTCGTCTGTGGGTCGCGTGTCATTGTTGACAATACGTTGGCCACCCTCGACGCCGCCGATCCCGCCTTCAGTTGCCGCGCCGGCGGACCCGGCCAGGGCGTTGGCTCACTCTGGTTCACCTTTGTCGCGACCAACGTCACCGCCCGCATCAGCACCTGCGGATCCATCAACCCGGCCAACGACACGATCCTCGCCGTCTACGACGGAGCCTCATGCGCCATGCTCGGCGCGGAACTCGGCTGTAGCGAAGACGTCTGCGGCAGACTCTCCGACCTCTGCGTCAGCGGCCTGACTCCGGGCAACACCTACCTGGTACAGGTCGCCTCCTTCGACGAGGCCACCCGAGGCTTCATCTCCGTGGAAGTCACCTGCCCCTGCCCATAGCACGTATTGCCGGATCGCCGGGACCGGCCGGGTGGCATGCCCAAGCCCCAAGGCGCGTGCATGGCGAACACCCACAGGACGCCATCCAGCAGTTCCGGAACGAGAATCCACGTTCAAACCGGCACCCAATGGACCGATAAAAGTGGATTTTCTAATGCCGCTTCATTTCAATAGGCCATATTGTAAATCGTTACAAATAAACAACTTGCAATAAACAGATCTCATGTAACCCCAAAATGCCCGGACAAATCGGACACATTCGACCGAAGTCAAAAGACATCGCACCCACCGACACATGCCAAGCCGACTAATCGCAAACTCAGGAATGTAGAGAAGTGAAAAACTGGGCGATGCAGGGCTCGAACCTGCACCCATACGGCTTTTCGCTATCAATAATGCGGTTTTTGGGTACCTTTAGGTATGCTGTTTAGGTAAAGTATCGCCTGCGTTAGGAGGGAGATTGGGAGATCTGGCCGTTGGACTGCGAGCTGGCCCGTATTTCCGACTCCGTTAATCGCTCTCAAACAGCTTGCCTTGTTTGTCTGGAGGGGCAGGTGGTGTGGCAAGACGATGAGTACGGGGAGTACGGCGAAGGCGACGTAGGCGAAGATAGGAATCCCGTGCATTGAGTCCTTCTTGCTGACCCAATAACCAGAAGTAAGGTTATTCCGCCTGCGGAGATTCCGCATCCGAATTTTGAGATTATCGACAATCAATCCTGTCTGGCCAACCATGAGAATACAAAACGATGAGGTCATCACTGGTTTTCCTCCCAACGGGGAGAAGGGGACCACGAAAGTGGATTATTCTCAAAATCCCAACGAATTGGGATTAGCAGCAGATGCCATACGGGCAAGAATCGAGCGATTCGAAGTCATATTGGTGAGTGGCGCATGACCGACTTGGGCATGGCATCGGATCATCCCAATCTGTTTGGTTTGTTACCGAATCCCAATGAGTTAGCAGGGGTCGTGCTAAAGCGCAATACCGGTCCGTATAATGACTTAAGTAACGATATAGGCAAGATTAGCAGTTTAGCACAGGAGGCTACCAATGAGTCTGAGTGAGAAATACCGACCAGTCAGGTTCGAGGACATGTGGGAGTGGCCCGAATCGTCCACTCCGAGAGCACCTACGAACGATCAGTTCTGTGCACGCGTTCGATCTAATCACATTCAATCGTATCTCCCGCGAAATTTCTGACTTGTAACCCTCCGCCACCCAAGAAGTTGTGAGCGGCTGTTTGGCAATCCGCAATTTTCAAGGATCAACGTTGGATATCCGATGGATCAATTATTGGGGGAGCAGGCCATAGAAGACAATATCGAGTGTAATGTATATCCGTAATTTCGCTGCACCCCTGCCAAAGTCGATACCCGTGACGGCGTGGCAGGGACTTCGAATTCGAAAAAATTCAGCGATTCGCGTAGAACGCGTTCTTAAATGCAAATTCTTGACTATGGGGAAATCTCGCGGCGGGAGTGGGCAGGGACTAAAGTTCTATTTATACATTCAGATAATAGCGGTTGTCTTTTAGACTTGGGTGGACTATAATAATGTAAAGGAGAAGAAAATGAATATGCAATTGCGTAATTGTTGTTTTAGAAGTAAGTCTCGGTCTCGGTCTCGGTCTTGGCCCGAGTCTGGGGCTTGGTCTTGGTCTGCGGCTCGGTCTATGTCTTGGGTTGAGTATCGAGCTAGGTCTGCGTGGACATAGACGTAGTTCTATTTATACATAAAGATATTTGCGGTTAACTTTTATACTTGGGTGGACTATAATAATGCAAAGGAATCGTAATAATGAACATGCAATTGCGTAGTTGTTGCTCGACGAGTAAGTGTTGGTCGTTTGATGAACATTGTATCTACAATATCACATTTGAGCGCCAAGATTTTGCAACGTGATGGTGGCAAGATAGAATGCTTAGCAATGATTATTTTGCTGAAGGCAATGATCTACTTTGTATGTCATTGTGCTGGCACGAATTTTGGAATACAATAATATTTGAGTAGTCCGCAATTTCGCGGGCAGAATAAAAGGGAACGCGAAGTCGAGTTCTATCGATAAAAAGAATTTGCTATTCTCCCCGCGAAAAATTTACGGAATTATCCATTTTCTTGCAGGGATGAAAGGAAAAACCTTGTATAATAGTATG
>CAYXGR010000184.1:0-6363 GCA_964464525.1 uncultured Planctomycetaceae bacterium | reverse complement strand
CTTCGCCTACTTGCCCTTCAGCTCGACCTTGCCGCCGGCGTCCTCGATCTCTTTCTTCAGCGCGTCGGCGTCTTCCTTGTTCAGATCTTCCTTGATCGCCTTCGGGACCGAGTCGACCATATCCTTGGCCTCCTTCAGCCCGACGCCCGTCGCCGCGCGGACGACCTTGATCACGCTGATCTTGCTCGCACCCGATTCGGTCAGAACCACGTCAAACGCCGTGGGAGCATCATCCTCGGCGTCACCGCCGCCTGCACCGGGTGCAGCCATCATCACTGCCCCACCGCCTGCCGGCTCGATGCCGTAGGTGTCCTTCAGATAATCCGAGAGTTCCTGGGCCTCCTTGACCGAAAGAGTCACGATCTTGTCGCCCATCTCCTTGACGCTTGCGCTGAATTCCTTTGCCGGTGCTTCCGCCATGATGTTGGCTCCTCTAACTCACTATCGCGACAGGCTCGGCGAAGCATCGCCGCCCATGTCCGCGTTTCACCTTCCCGAAAGCTGAAGTCCCGTTGACTTCATTTAACCCGGAATCGCGGTTGCGCGATCCCTTAAACGGGGCCGTCGGGTTCGTGGATTTGATGTCTCTTGCTCGCTTGTCTCCGGGTTTCAACAAATGGGTCAACTGACCCATCCTACGAATTCTCAACCCGTTCGCTTAGCTTGGGGTTCGGATTGCATGGCCGCGCTAACGCTTGGCCATGCCACCCATAGAGATTGATTATGCCACCTTGGCGATTGTCTCGCCTTTTTCCAGTTTATCGATGATCGCCTTGAGGCAGCCGGAAATGCGGCCGCCGGCATTGAGCTGACCAGCAATCCGTCGGCCGGGGGACATGGCCAGCATGACGATCTCACCGTGAAGCTCGGCCTTGCTCTTGCGGTTCGAGATGGCCTCGATGCTGAGCAGTTCGGGCTCGCCTTCGACGAGGCCCTCCTTTAACTCCAGCGTCGGGAACTCCTTTGACAGGCGAATCAGTTCCTTGGCCGTATCGACCGGACTTGTGCCCCCGGATACGAAGGCACACGGGCCCGACAGGCGCGAGGAGAGCGGTTCGAGAACCGTCCCGGCCAATACCCGCTTGGCCGCAGCGTTCTTGACCACGTGAACCTCGACCTGCTTATCGCGTAGCTCGCCTCGGAAGCGGTTCGCTTCGAGACCGCTGAGGCCGTGGACGTTGACAACGAGAAGGCTGTTCAGATCGCTGTAGAGCGATTTGAGATCCCGTTCCACCATGGATTTGACTGCACGACTCATGATCCGCTCCGCTTTGGGTACGTCCTAATAGTCTTGTGACGCCGCAGCAGCGTCGGTAGTCCGGCGACCGGCGAGACGCCGATACGCCCCGTGTTTGAAATGCACACTTACTGTTGGGCCACTTGCAATTCAACACCCGGTGACATCGACCCGCTAATGCAGACCTTCTTCACGAAGGTTCCCTTGCTGGTCGCCGGTTTCATCTTTCGAATATGGTTTACGAACGCAACGATGTTTTCCTTCAGATCTTCCTCGGAAAAGCTCGCGCGGCCGACGGCAGCGTGTATGTTCGCCCCTGCGTCGTTTCGGAACTCGATCTTCCCCGCGACGAATTCCTTGACCGCCGTCTCGACATTGGGCGTGACCGTTCCATTCTTGGGGCTGGGCATCTTGCCCTGGGGGCCGAGAACGCGGCCCAGCCGGCCAACCTTGCCCATCGACCTTGGATGGGCGATGGCGACGTCGAAATCCATCCAGCCGCCGCTGATCTTCTTGACGAGGTCATCGATGTCGGCCTCGATGGCACCAGCGGCCTTGGCCTTTTCGGCATCATCGCCGTCGCAAAACGCGATCACCCGCTTGGTCTTGCCGATGCCCTTCGGCAGCGACACGCTTCCGCGGATCATCTGGTCGGCGTGTTTGGGTTCGATCCCCAGATTCATGACCAGGTTGATGGTCTGGTCGAACTTGGTGTCGGAGGCGATGCCTTTGAGCAGCTTGACGCCCTCGTCCAAGGTGTGCTTCTTGTTGCAATCAACCTTTTCGAGGTTCGCCTTATGTCGGCGGCTCGTTTTACGCATCGATCGCCCCCGATTCCTCCGACCTGCGGTCGGCGCGGGGGACTTTTCTTCCTTTTTCGACTCTGCCTTTTGTTTTGCCACGGGATGATCCTTTTTAGTTCGACACGAATGTCTGCCACGATTGGAGGCTCGTGGTCGAGCCTGTTTTCAGTCCTTCGCACCGGCGAGACGCCGATGCTCCCCATATTCGAGCAATCCTCACTCCGAGCAATCCGCAATCCGAAGCAGTCCGTACTCCGGGCGGTCAGCACTCCCGAGTCAATCCTCGATCTCGATTCCCATGTTCCTGGCCGTTCCCGCGATGATCCGTTTGGCTGAATCCATCGAGAAACAGTTCAAATCGGCCATCTTCGTCTTGCAGATTTCCTCGATCTGGGCCTGAGTGACCGTGCCTACTTTGTCGCGATTCGGAACGCCGGAACCCTTCTCGATCTTGGCCGCATCCTTCAACAACACCGCCGCAGGGGGGCTCTTGACGATGAAGCTGAACGACTTGTCGGCGAAAACGCTGACGACCGCCGTGACAGGCATGCCGTTCAATTGCTTCGTCCGATCGTTGAACTGCTGAACGAACTGTCCAGGGTTGACGCCGTGCTGGCCGCAGGCCGGACCGATCGGCGGCGCCGGCGTCGCCTGACCGCCGGGGCCCTGAACCTTGAACACCGCTGTGGGTACTTTTTTCTTCTTTGCCACGTCTCGCTCGCCTCAATTCTTGGGTGGGTCGCCAACCGAACAACGCTCCGCATATCAATCGATGCCATCAGCCTTGTTGGATCAGCCCACAATGGCCTCTGCCTCAGGTCAACTCAATCTGCCAGTATTCCAACTCAATGGGCGTCGGCCGGCCGAAGATCGAGACGATGACGCGGACCTGGCCCTTGTCGGGCATGACCTCGTCGATCTCCCCCTCGAAGTTCTCGAAGGGGCCTTCCTTGACCTTGATGGCATCGCCCTTTTTCATGCCGGCCATACCCGCCAACGTCGGCTGTTCCGCCGATTTCTCCACGACCGCTAACATCTTCTCGACGTCGTGCGGTTTCATGGCCGTCGGCTTGCCGTCGGACCCGATAAAATCCCCCACGCTCATGGTTTCCTTAATCAGGAACCAGATATCCTCGGGGATGCTGCCATCCTCCTCGGTCGTCATCTCCACGAAGACATAGCCGGGATAAAGCTTCCGGTTGAAAACCTTCGCGACGCGACCCCGCATTCGCTTTTCTCGTTGAGATGGAACCAGAATCCGCCCGATCCGATCGTCCAGATGCTCGACCGTAACCTTACGCTTCAGAGCCGTGCAGACCTGGTCCTCGCGATTGCTGGCCACACGGAGGACATACCAGAGCATGGGCATATCCGCCCCATCGCTGGATCCAGCGGGCGACGATGCCGATGCGGGTTCCCCCGCATCGGGGGATTCCGAGATGACCGGTGCGGGTTCCTCGACGGGGGATTCCGTGGGAACACTGTCCGGAAGTTCGGAATCACCGATCGCCTCACGCGATTCGGATGCGGTCGCTTCGCCCTCCTGGGCACCCGCCAGCTCAATACCTTCGCTGTCAGAGTTCGCGGACATCAGAACATTTCCTTGATCGTATCAATGAACGACGCGCCCTTCAGAACACCAATATAAGTGAAAAATCCCATGAAGAAGATGTCTACCACGAACAACAGAATCGACAGACTGGCCAAGACGAAAATGACCACCTTGGTCGAGCCGATGATCTCCTTCCGGCTGGTCCAGTTGACCTTTTTCATCTCGCCTTCGGTGGCGATCAGAAAGTCGCAGACCTTCTTGTTCAAACCGAGAAGCCAGTAGGCCAACAGACCGAATGCGGCGATCACCACGACCGCCACCACGACCTGCACGACCTGCCCGTACTCGCCGAAATCCGGAATCGCCAGCTTCTGGTACAAAAAGTAGGCGAACCAGCAGACCAGGGACCCAACCCCTACGGCAGTCCAGAGCCGCGTGTTCTGACCCTGACCGGGCTTGTAAACCTCGAAGAAGCCGCCATGATCACCGCTGCCGCCGCCACCACCACCACCACCAAAGCCGGCCGGCGGTTTCGATCCGGATGACTTGCTCGACGAATCGAAAGACGGCCGATCGCCTGCCCCGCGTCGCGTCGTCTTGGACACGCGATTCTCCTTGTCCGCAACCACGGCGGTCGAACCGGGCTTGCTTGATCCATCCTTGGCTTTATTCCATTGTTTGGCCATCGATCACCTTGATACTGCCGCCACCGGCGAAACCGTCCCGATGGACGGGCCATCAACAGGAGCGGAGGGACTTGAACCCCCAACCGCCGGTTTTGGAAACCGGTGCTCTGCCAATTGAGCTACGCTCCTTCCGAAATCCGCCGGGAACCCGTGTCATCGGCCATTGCTGCGCCGAGCCACCCGATCCCCGCCAACCCAGGAAACAACGAATCTCATTATCCGCCGCAATATGACACGCGCGGGCGTCATTTCCGCTTGATCTTATGCATCGTGTGTCTGCGCTCGTGCTTGCAGAACTTTTTCAGGCCTTCCTTGAGACCTTCGGGGATTCCGGTCTTGGTGTTGACTTGGGTGCGATAGTTCAGATTGTCACACGTCTTGCATTGGAGCCAGACATGTTCGCGTTTGCTTGCCTTTGCCATCTCGTATCACCGCCCCCGAAAAGACGCCTCAATAAACCGACCGAACCATCCCAAAAACTCGTAACCCAACTGTGCTACCGATTTCACCTGTACGAAATACTTTTTATTCAAGCACCTTCGTCACGACACCCGATCCGACCGTCCGGCCGCCTTCGCGAACCGCGAAGCGAACGCCCTCTTCCAGGGCGACTGGTGCCACCAACACCACCTCGAGTGTGACATTATCGCCGGGCATGCACATCTCGGCACCGCCCAACAACTTCAGGCTACCGGTCACATCGGTCGTTCGCACATACAACTGCGGTCGATAATTGTTGAAGAACGGTGTATGCCGGCCGCCCTCCTCTTTCGTCAGAACGTACACCTCGGCTTCGAACTTCGTATGGGGCGTGATTGAACCCGGCTTGGCGATGACCTGGCCGCGCTCCAGCTTGTCCTTGTCGACGCCGCGAAGCAGGAGGCCGACATTGTCGCCCGCCTGACCTTCGTCCAATGTCTTGTTGAACATCTCGACACCGGTACAGGTGGTCTTGGAAGATTCCTTGGTCAGGCCGACGATTTCGACCTCGTCGCCGATGCGGACAATGCCGCGCTCGATCCGACCGGTGCCGACCGTACCTCGACCCTTGATGCTGAAGACATCCTCGACCGGCATCAGGAAGGGCTTATCCGACTCGCGCTTGGGCTCTGGGATGTTTGCATCCAGTGCATCCATCAACTCCTGAATGCATTTGGTCCCTTCGGGATCGTCCGGCTTCTCCAGGGCCAGGTTGGCCTGGCCCCGGATGATCGGAATATCATCACCGGGGAAATCATATTTTTTCAGAAGATCGCGAACCTCTTCCTCGACGAGATCCAGCAGCTCGGGATCGTCCAGCAGGTCGATCTTGTTGAGGAACACCACCAGCGAAGGCACGTTGACCTGGCGAGCCAGCAGAACGTGCTCCCGCGTCTGGGGCATCGGCCCGTCGGCAGCACTGACCACCAGGATCGCTCCGTCCATCTGGGCCGCGCCGGTGATCATGTTCTTCACATAGTCGGCATGGCCCGGGCAGTCGACGTGGGCGTAGTGACGCTTCTCGGACTCGTACTCCACGTGCGACGTGGCGATCGTCAGGATCTTCGTCGGATCACGACGGCCGTCTTTCTCGGATGCCTTGGCCACCTCGTCGTAAGCCTTGAACTTCGCCAGGCCCTTGCCGGCCTGAACCGCGGTGATCGCTGCCGTCAACGTGGTCTTGCCGTGGTCCACGTGACCGATGGTGCCGACATTCACATGGGGTTTCGTTCGATTAAATTTTTCCTTGGCCATTTTCAGCGATTCCTCCGCGCGCCGGGTCGATTCTCTGTATCGACCTCTTGTTAATTATTCCTAATCTGTCTTTTCTGATGGCGAACCACAACTTTCCCACCGGGCCCCATTTACGACCGCGGCGGTTCGCTCCATCCCGTGATCAATCCAGTGTATCGAAGCCGGACGGCATTGCAATCAACCGAAGTGCGGATCCGCCGTTCCTCTTCCTTCACAAAACGCCGACCAAACGACGGTTTCGCGGCTCCCGAATGAGTACGCCGTTACTCGCGTCGGGAGCACTCGAAAGCTGCTGACGGGACTCGAACCCGTGACCTCGTCCTTACCAAGGACGCGCTCTACCAACTGAGC
>CAYXGR010000183.1:0-6371 GCA_964464525.1 uncultured Planctomycetaceae bacterium | reverse complement strand
TTCTGGATTTGCTGGACCGAGAATCCCTTCTCGGTCCCACTCCCAGGAAAATCTCTCCCCATGCCGGTTCGGTTATCGGTCAACTCCCATAAATAAAACTGGAACCCTCCGAATTCCTTGTATGAGTAAATTCACTGCCCGCGAAGATATTGATTCCTCAATTCGAGGCAGAATTACTTACATGTAGGGAATTGCGTGCTTTTTGAATTCGTGGGTTGTGCTTTTATGTCGCATATCGTCGTGTCGGTTATTCAGGAAAACCCTTGATGTCATCACATCAACGGCAGTTTCCGGCCCCTCGCGCCTCACACACGTAACACTGGTACGCACCTTGCCAATGAGGTGACGGGTGAAGACATGCGACGTGTCCGCGGGATTGGCCGCAGTATCGTTTGCATGACTCACCACAATTCGAATCTTTTCCTGGGTGACCCCGATTGGAGGCGGATGCGTTGACCAGAGAGGCCCGGCGGGTTTGCGGGCGCTCTGTAGATATCCGTCCGCAATGACAATCTGCGGACTATATGGATAGTGCTGCGAAATCGCTATGGAAGTTCGTGTGTGTCGATGTCGGCGGACAAGAGCCGAGGCATCGACAATTGAACATAATCGACCTTTTTTGAGAGGGGGTATGAAGATGAAACCAAAACAAGTACATTTTTGTCTGATGGGAATGTTGATCGCAGGGCTGGCCTCTGTCGCGCAGGCCCAGGTGTTCTCGGCGAACACCGCACCGCTGGCGCGATTCGGGCCGGTCGATCAAACCAACGGCTACCCAATCTGGGCGCAGGCGGCGAGCACGGAACCGGGTGTGCCCGGGACCATGCTGGAACTCTGCTTCGACACCAACACCGTGCCTGATGTGGTCGGAGGGGGAGCGGCCTGTCCGACGTGCATCGATCCGGCGTTAGATCTGCCGAACCCGGCGGCCCCTCTGTCGTTCCCGGACAATTTCCCACAGGAGGCTTTTTACTTCTTGAGCACCAGCCTGATGGACACGAACGGTGGCGGCCGTACCCGGCTGGATCTGGCCCTCGAGGGGGCCTTTGACGGATTGGGAACCGTTCAACCCGGAGAACAGATCGTCTTTTCACGAATACGGATCAGAGTCGACAACGCCACAGGGGGTAAGCGGTACAAGATCACACACCCCTTTGGCGTAGTCGAGGTGAGAGCGAACGGACAAGGCCCCCGGGGCATCAACCTCAGCAATGACATCTTCCTCTGGAAGGGCAGCCTGGGTGGAAACCTGTTGAACCCGTTGCAGAGTAACTTTGGCACCTTCCTCTCGGCGGCCGGCGGGGCGGTGTCCCCCGGTTACATCGGCGACTTCTGCAATGTCAACACCGTCACGGGCAGCCCTTTTGGGACGAATGTATTCCGGATCGAAGGCCCCAACATCGGCGAGCCGGGAAGCAAATTCCTGTGTGCCGATCCCACACTCGGACCGGACCCGGTGGCCGTGACGGATTGCATCGAGACGTATGACTTTTCGCTGCTTGGCAAGTCGCCGTCGAAATTCGGAGCGGGCGTCGATCGTGCCACCTACACACGGGACGCCAACGCCACCCAGATAGACGTGTGGGGCAACTCAGTCCCCGGTGCGTCGCTCGAGGTCGGCGGGCAGGGCATCCCCGTCACGCCGATGATTGAGGATATCAACAATCCTGGGCGCTACTATGCCCACATCGTGATCTCCAGCGGCTACTTGCCGCCGGCCGATTGGACTGTCACCGTCACCAATATTGCCGATGGCATCTCGTCGAGCGCCGTTCTACGCGACCAGGTCATGTTCCTGGGAGCGGCCACTTCCGGCACCGTAGCCTCTAATCCGACATTCGATCTCAGTGCGGTAGATGCGGCGGGGATGCCTTCCCCGACGTTGTCCATCGCCGCGACTTCCACAAACGCCGACGCCGCCGCCTCGCTCTCGACTAGCACGGGCGTAGCACTCGGTTCGACGGGCAGTATGGATATTTCGGGCGTGAACGTGCCGCCGATGTCCGTCACCATCGTGTCGCCCTTCGGGGGCATCATGGAAATGCCGGTGCAGGTGTTGTCGACGGTCACGGGGCCATTGGCCTTCGCTGGTAACGAGCAGATAGTGCAACTCGGTTCGCCCGTCACGCTGGACGGCACGGGTTCCCATGGGAATATCACATCGTATTCGTGGGCGGAGGTTCCCACGTCTTCGGTGGTACTGACCGGCGCCGCAACGGCCACGCCGAACTTCACGTTCCCCACGACCGACGCACTCTTGACTTTCCAGCTCACCGTTACGGATAGTCTGGGCATGACGAACAAGTCCCTCGTCACCGTGACCAACACGGCCACTGCCAATGCGGGAGGGCCGACACTGGCCCTCACGACGTTCCCTACCGCACCGGTTCAACTCAATGGCAGCGCATCCGGGGTTAATGTGACATTCAGTTGGACCCAGGTCACTGGTCAGCCGGTGGCGCTCTCAGACCCGACGCTTCCCAATCCTACGTTTGTCTTTCCTGTGGAGGGTGCGGGATTCGCGGGTGCGTTACCCCCGAATGATCAGCCGATCACGCTGGTTCTGACTGTCTCCGGACCCGGTGGAACGGCGATGAGTCCGATCGTCATTACGGGGCCGCCCGGTGCTCCTATAGCCAATGCCGGGCTCGATAAGACCGTGCTGGTCGATGATGTCGTCCAATTGGACGGCAGCGGCATGGGGTTGATCACCGGCTACTCCTGGACCCAGATGAGCGGAAATGCCGCCCCCTTGGGTGTCCTTCAACCGGGCGGAATCATCGACTTCACGGGTAATCTGAATATTCCGAACCCGGTGTTCGTGTTCCCGAATATTCCACAAACAGTCACCTTCCAGCTTGTGGTGACGGGCCCCGGCGGTGTGAGTGCGCCTTCAACAGTCAACATTACGGCGGGTAGCCCGTTCACGCCGGACACGCTGGCCATCGATCCAAAAAAGGCCCAGTACAATACTGCGAAGAGTGCGTGGAACCTCGAAGGCACGAGCAGCATGGTCGGGCCTGGCCATTTCGTGACGATCTATCTCGGCCCGCCCCTGCCGCAAAATGCGATCGGTGTGGGAGCGGTCGATGCCGGCGGCAAGTTTAAGGTGCAGTGTAATGCCAATTGTCCGGATCCGACCGCAGGCCCTCAGCCAACTCTGACGGTCATCTCGACACTCGGCGGCATCCTGGAGGGAGCTGGCTATACCATCAAGTAGTGCTGAATACACTTCATCGTGGCGCTCAAGAGTGCCGGATGAGTATCCATAGCCCACCACCAAGACCCCCGCGATCCGTCCTCAATGGCCGGGCCGCGGGGGTCCCACTTTTATTATCCCCCCATCCTCAACCTGGCGTTGAACATTGACACGACGACCTATCCCGGCGCGATCTTGCGACGAACATTTTCTTCAAGTACAATCTGGTTTGTTCGGGGGTGGGGTATTCTATTTTCTTCTCGAGGAGTCCATCATGGAGACGACCAGCAATATAGACTTGAAGAAATTCGTGGAAAGTCGCGAAGGGATACACACCATTCGCGGGGGAGGTGGCGAAAACTGCCGCGGCTGGAATGGCATCAAGTACAAGGTCGGCATGTCGGCCAAGAATGTCGGCTCGACCAAGCTCTCCATGAACGTCGCGACCATTCCGCCGGGCGGTGTGGCCAAGGCACATATCCACGTCGATTTCGACGTCATGCTCTACATCCTCGCAGGGCACGTTCGGCACGAGTTTGGCTCGGGGTGCAGGAAATCGATCGAGAACGAGGCAGGTGACTTCATCTACATTGAGCCAGGCCTGCCTCACGAGGTTTTCAACATGAGCGACACTGAGCCGGTGGTGGCCGTCGTAGCTCGATCTGACGCCAGCGAATGGGAAAACATCATGCCGTACGATCGCGACAGCCAATAGATGGCGCCTACCCGGCATACTCGGAAGGGAAAAGGGGGCAGGCTACTTTTTCGTTGACAGACGCCTCGAAATCGCGCACATTCTAGCCATGCCGCGACCGAATCGCATCTCGACGGCCGGTGGTTGCTATCATGTGCTCAACCGCGGGAATGGCCGGGCCGAGGTCTTTCACAAGCAGGAAGACTACCTGGCCTTTGTCCGACTGATCGGCGAGGCCTGCGATCGCCTGCCCATGCGCGTACTGGCCTTCTGCCTGATGCCCAACCACTTTCATCTCGCCCTTCAGCCGAGGAAGACCGGCGACTTGAGCCGGTGGATGCAGTGGCTCATGACCGCTCATGTCCGCCGGTATCATCGCCACTACCACGGCAGCGGCCATGTCTGGCAGGGACGCTACAAGTCATTCCCCATCGAGGCCGACGAACACCTGTATGTCGTGCTCCGCTATATCGAACGCAACGCGTTGCGGGCGAATCTGGTCGAACGGGCTCAGGACTGGCCCTGGTCCAGCCTGCGCTGGTGGCGGCGGGCGGATCGACCGGTGTGGCTGAGCGAGGGGCCGCTCGACCGACCGCGAGATTGGATCCGCCGGGTGAATCGGCCGGAGACGGATGCCGAGCTGGAGTCGCTCCGCCGGTCGGTGAATCGGGGCACGCCCTTCGGCAAACAGGCCTGGCAGCGCCGCACGGCCGTTCGCCTGAGCATCGAATCGACGCTTCACCCACGCGGCCGGCCCAAAAAGAAGGCGAAAAAGTAGCCTGACCCCTTTTCTTGTCTGGGTTCACCCCTGGGCTCCTCCGGTTTCAGACGCGCGGTCGAGCAGGCCCTCAAGCAGGTCAGGAAACTCCCCCTCCCGGTCCCAGAGATAGTAAACGGGCGGGCTGCCGAGTAGTTGTCGAAAGGCCCGCGACAGCTCGGCGGAAGAGCGACCGGCGATCTTGTACTGGGATCCACCCTGTGTCGTTTCAACCCAGCCGCGAATCGTCTCCTCCACAAGCCGCCGGACGCGGGGGCATTGTGCGATTCTGCTCGAAAAATACGGACTGAGTGGATCAACATTCAAATCCAGCATCCGCATGAGCAGCCTGCGCCGGCCCCTGGGCAACGGGCACTGTCCGACGCGGCCCATCCCCGCCCTCTCGAAGACCGGGTTGATGGCGCCCATCGCGGCCAGGCACTCGACGAAGCGGACGCCGACCCGCGGCATAGCCTGCCGGACGAAGTGGTGCCCCAGCCCGCAGCCGCGGACGTCGGGATGAATGATGAGCCGCCGCAGGATGCGAAGTTCGCGGTTGAGCCTGCGAATGTCGCGAACGAATCGCCCGCCGGTCGAGCGATTCCGCAGCGACAGTTCCGGCGATGCGTAGGCGAAGACGAGGATGCCCAGGGGTTCGCCCGTCGCCGTTTCCCGAAGCAGAAAAACCTTGTCGACGAAGCCCGGTCGGTCGCGCTGGCGATAGTGCATCTGGCTGAACCGGGCATAGTCTCGCAGGCTGCCCGGCACGATCGAGACGCGGCGGCGGAGCGACATGTCCCGATCATGAACGATGTGATGGATAATGACGGGCTCCGATCCGCCGAGCCGCACGGATTGATCGGGCTGGAGGTCTGGGAGGATGTCGTCGTGGGAGGTGGCGACGACGAGGCTCAGGCGATGGCGTGTGATCAGCTTTCGCAGGTTGTAGGCGACGGCCATCGCGAGGCGGCGGTGGAGACCGGTGGTGAATTCGTCGCAGAGGATCACGCGCGGCCGCCGGCTACGAATCGCCTGCCCCACGGCCCGGGCAAGCTCGGCGCGAAAGCGTTCGCCGTCGGAGAGATCGTGGAATCGGCGGATCCACAGCCTCGGCTCGCCCAGACCGCAGGCGGTCAGACTCTCCAGCGCGGTCGAGAGGGGCCGGCCCGGGGCGACGGCATCGACGATGGGCCGGTCAGCAGGGAATCGCGATCGCCCCACGCGGATCGGTCGTTTGAGCCTGTCGTCCAGAACGGAGAGGATCGAACTCTTCCCGCTGCCCGACGGGCCGAGAAGCAGGATGATCCCCCCCGGCTCGATCGCAATCGCGCAGTCCTCGGCGATGTGAAGCGGCGGTTCGCGCACGGGGATGCCGAATTGCCCGCATATCTCGCGTTTTCGCGGCGTGGTCGGGGCGATGCCCGGCTCACGGATGATGCCGATCGGAATGCGGCAGTGATCAGATGGCCGGCGAGATTCCGCCGCGAGCCTTTCCCCGTCTTTCTTCCTGTCGCACATGGTTTCGATTCCCCCGAGGACTCCCTCAATAGCCGCCACGCGGCTCGACGTGGAGGGTTTCCGTTGACAGTGGATAGGCTTGCTCCGTGTTCCCTGGGGGGAAACGCCGAAACGTTGAAACAATCCAACTTGGAATGGTGGATTGAGATTCGGCATGCCCGCGCCGAGGCTTGGGCATGCCACCCGGCTGAGGCTTGGGCATG
>CAYXGR010000182.1:3822-6400 GCA_964464525.1 uncultured Planctomycetaceae bacterium | reverse complement strand
CACGGCCCGACCCACAAGGCCGGCGGTGTCGCCGCGATCCGCAACATTCGCAACCCCTCACGTGTTGCCCGGCTCGTCATGGAGCGGACCGACCACGTGTTGATCGTCGGCGAGGGGGCGCTGCGGTTCGCAAAGGCCCACGGATTTGAGGAGGAAAACCTGTTGACCGACAAGTCGCGCAGGGCCTGGTTGAAATGGAAGGAGCGCCTTTCCGAAAAGGACGACTGGTTCCCTCCCGACGAGGGGAGCGAGGAAAAGGACGCCCGGTCTCGTTCGCACATTCGCCGTGATTGGGGAACGATCAACTGTTGCGCAGTCGATGCGGGTGGGAATCTCGCCGGCGTCACCACGACCAGCGGGCTGGGATTCAAGATTCCCGGTCGCGTCGGTGACTCGCCCATCATCGGCGCCGGTCTCTACGTTGACAACGCAGTCGGTGCGGCGGGCTCGACCGGCCGGGGCGAGGCCAACCTGCAGAATTGCGCATCCTTCATGGTCGTTGAGTTCATGCGTATGGGCGAGAGCCCGACGGACGCCTGCCTCAAGGTGCTACAGCGTGTCGCCGACCACACCGAACCCCGCCTCCGCGACAAGCGAGGTAGACCGGCGTTCGGCCTGAAGTTCTACGCCGTCGCCAAGGATGGCCGCTACGGCTCTGCCGGGATGTGGTCGGGCGGCCATTTCGCCGTCCATGACGGGAAGGAGTCGCGAAAAGAGGAATGCGCCTATCTCTACAGGAAGGATGGGCGATCATCCAGATAGTCGATTCAGGAACCGAACGAGAGCGGCGTTCCCTCCCGGGATCGGATCAACGCCGAAATGGGGATATCATCCCCAAGGGTTGAGGACGCCGGTAGATTGGGATTCCCATCGGCCAACTCTTTGGCGAGTCGCTCGAACTCGGGCTCCAGCTTCAGGAATACCTTCACGATATCGGAATCGAAATGCGAGCCTGATTCCTTGACGATGATCTCCAGCGCCTTGCGGTGTGACATGGCCTCTTTATAGACGCGTTTGGTCGTCAACGCGTCATAGACATCGGCCAGGGCGACGATCCTCGCACTGAGTGGAATCTCTTCTCCCGTGAGCCCCCGTGGATAGCCTTTGCCATTCACCCATTCGTGGTGGTTTTGAGCGATCTCCTCGGCCATACGCAAAAATCCGGAGTCGGGCGAGCGTTGCAGGAGCGATCGGATCGTATCCGCGCCGATTTCCGCATGTGTCCGCATGACGACCATCTCCTCCTCCGTCAGCCTGCCCGGTTTGAGCAGGATCGCATCCGGGATGGCCACCTTACCGATGTCGTGCAACGGGACCGCGCGTTCCATATTCCAGAGAAATTCGGCATCGATCAGTACGGTATACGAAGGATTGTTGCGCAGTTCCTCGGCGAGCTTGAGGCAGAATAATGTCACACGATCCAGGTGTTTTCCTGTATCGTCATCACGATGTTCTGCGAGCTTCGCCAGAGCCACGACGATGCCGTCGCGGGCTTCGTCGCGGGCCTGTCTGATCCAGACATTCTGCACGGCCGATGCGGCGTAGTTGGTGAGTAGATTCAGAAAGCCCAGTTCCGACGGCTCGAATGGACGGGCACCGACTCGCTTGGTGACGTTCAGAACGCCAATTGTCTTTTCTGCCGCGGACATCGGCGACGACAACATGGGCAGTTCCCTGAAGATTCGAAAATCATGATCACTCACAACGCGTTCAGCCTGAGTCTGAGTGTTGATCACAATCGTCTCTCCCGTCGCAAAGACGCGTCCCGCTATGGATTCCCCGATGGCGAGCTTGACGTGTCGGATCACATGATCCTCGATGCCGATCGACGCCGCGATGCCCAGCGTATCCCGTTGAGAATCGGGCAACATGATCGATATCCGCTGACAGGAGGTCATATCCGCGGCCGCCCGAACCGTGATGTTCAGGATGGAATCCAAATCCTCTATCCGAGAGAGCGCGGCGCTATATTCAGACAGAAGACTCAAAATCCGAGTCTGCTCTCCGAGAATCTCGCGACCGTCCTTCAACTCGCGCCAGGCACGCCGCAAACGTGACAAACAACGTATTCGTAATGTGAATTCCTTGGGACGGACCGGCTTGGCTATGTACGCGTCGGCGCCGGCGCTCAATACCGTCTCCACATCGTATAAATCTGAATGGCCGCTGAGGATCACGATGGGGATCCCCTCGGTGGCCGCTGTCGAACGGAGTTGACGCGTTGCCTCCAGCCCGTTCATCATCGGCATGTCGATGTCCATAACGATCACATCCGGCGGGACTTCATAGCATTGATGGATCGCCTCGCCCCCGTCGGCCGCCTCCTCGACCTGCCATCCCTCGCGTTCAAGCAGCATTCGGCATAGACGCCGGATCGCGGGATCGTCATCGACAATCAGGGCCGAAGCGCGCGGATCGACCTCGGACTGTAGTAGCTGTTCAAGTGCGGCATTCTTAACGTGTGTGCCCAATGCGTAATCCGATCGCTGTGTATACTCTGGTGCGGCTCCACAGAGTCAATCGGTCCATACGTGCAGGGGATCAAGTGTGTAATCGCCCGATCAGTCAGTCGAGGGGG
>CAYXGR010000182.1:0-3722 GCA_964464525.1 uncultured Planctomycetaceae bacterium | reverse complement strand
ACCCACGTCAGGTGATAGTCCTTATCCTCCACGTCGTGGGCAGCCGTTGTCAGACGGAGCTGCTTGTAGGTGTCACACATGACCGCCAGCTCGTTTGTCCGATCGGTGCCGATGCTCTTCTCGTAAGTGCCGGGATGCGGGCCGTGGGGGATGCCCGCCGGGTGGAGGCTGATCGAGCCCTTGTCGATCCCCTTGCGGCTGGTGAAATTGCCATCGACATAAAAGAGGATCTCGTCCATGTGGACGGCGGCATGGCCATAGGGACAGGGGATCGCCCCCTCGGCGTAGTCTACCTTGCGCGGCACAAAGGAGCAGACGACAAATTGGTTGCCCGCGAAATTCGTGTGAACCGTCGGCGGCAGATGGATCTTTCCGGTGCGCGGCTTGTAGTCGTGGATGTTGAAGGCGAAGGGGTAGGCACAACCATCCCAGCCGACGATATCGTAGGGGAAATGTTCGTGCAGGTGGACCGTGAGCACGTCCTCGCGCTTGACGACCAGCTTGTGCGGCGGCTTGCCGTGGGTACGCGCGTCGTAGGCCAGCAGCGTCTCGGGTACGCGAAAGTCACGCGGCGTGAAGGGGGCGTACATGGTGATCTGACCATTGCGGTTACGGTACTCGTTGGGGATGTCGATAAACCCGCGCGCCTCGAAGACGAGAAACTCCGGGGCGTCGCCGTCCCAGTGGATGCGATAGGGCGTGCCGCGTGGGACGAGAACGTAGTCGTGCTCACGGAAGGGAAGGATACCAAAGAGCGTCTCAAAGCGTCCGCTGCCTTTGTCGGCAAAGTAGAGTTCGTCGCCGTCGCCGTTGAGGAAAAACCGTGGGCTTGTTTGTGTTGGCTTGCACAGGCCGATGTGGACATCGGCGTTGAACAGCAGGACACGACGAGCGTCGAGAAAGTCGCCGGAGGTGTTTAGTTCGCGTGTCTTGATGTGACGCCGGTAGAGCAGTTGTTCGGCCAGCGGCTCGAACGGGCAGAAGCCGGGGATAGTCAGCTTCTCGACCGCGTTTTCGTCGGTCGGCGGGATACGGTAGTAAAGGATGGAGAACGCCCCATCGAAGCCCTCCCGCGTGTGGCATTGCTCCATGAGCAGCTTGCCATCCTCATAGAACGCGGTGTGCGGGCTGGGCGGAACCTTGCCGAGTTTCATGTAATAGATCATGGCTCACTCCGGAATTTTTATTGTATCGCGAACTGCCCTGGTTAATTCGTGCATTCGCATAGCCATGGACATCGCTTCATCTGAACCTGTGTAGTTCTGGTCTTTCGCCAAAACACGCAGTCCTTGTTCGTCTGAATATTTGGCTCTTGGATGTGCCGAACGAAACACCTCGCTGGGATTTGGCATTTCAAGCATTTCCTTCTTGGCGTTTAGAAACACAAACCACTGCCACGGCTTCCAGGGCGACCATGTGGTCGTTGTATTGATCTGTTTCCAATCGTGCGCATGCGCCCGATAGGTCGCGGGCACCTCAAGTGATTTCAGATTTTTGCCAGGGCATGCGTATAGAAGAACATTGCAGTTATCACATCTCCAATCGTAATGCTGACTCGCGGCGCGACCGACCTGTTGAATATTGGCCGCACAAAGAACACTAAACAAACAGCCGACGGTCCATAAGAATCGTTTTGATTGCGGTCGCATATGGCTTGAATTCCAACGGAAACGATGAGATAAGATCCGGCTCCACTCCCGTTATTGTTCTTCGGGCACGATCTCAAAATGTTTGCTAAGCCAGTGGGAGATTGCTTCAACATCCTTCTCACCCCTGGCGATTGCCCAGAAAAACGGCTCTACCGCTTCAGATGGAATCAGTTGAAGCCCGTTGAGACGCAGGCAAATGTCACATGCAACCAGTGCCGTTCGTTTGTTTCCATCTACAAACGGATGAAACGCGATGATTGCATGGATCAGGGCGGCTACTTTCGAGATATTGTCGGGAAACAATTCAACGCCGCTAAACGACGTAAATGGCCTCGCGAGGACAGATTCGAGTGAACCGAGATGTGTAACGCCATGTGCACCGCCGGTTTGTTCAATCACTCGGCCGTGAATCAGAATCAGTTCGTCTAGCGTGATCCAATTCAACGACTCAGTCCTTCGAGGCTCTGGCGATGCACTTCGATTGATTGCTTGGCCAGACGATCGATTTCTTCAAGGCGCTGGCGATCGAGCGGCGATGAGGTCAGGATGATGTCACCACCCACTTCGACAGCCTCATACGTCTGGCCCGGTGCCACCTCATCAAAACCGTCGGGAAGAACGAGGTGATCTGCTTCCCTTTTGACTATACCTAGATATCTCACGTGGATTCGGTCTCCGTTCGTTTAACTTTCCCCACAGTGGTTGAATCATCATTTTACAGCGTCCCCCGCCGTTTCTGCTCCTCCTCGATCGAGACAAACAGAGCCTTAAAGTTGCCGATCCCGAAGCCGCGGGAGCCGTGGCGCTCGATGATCTCGAAGAAGAGCGTCGGTCGATCCTCCAGGGGCTGCGTGAAGACCTGCAACAGGTAGCCCTCCTCGTCACGGTCCACCAGAATGCCCAACTCCCTGATCTCCGCGAAGTCCTCGTCGATCGCGCCCACACGCTTCGGCAATGCGTCATAATACGTATCCGGCACCCGCAGGAATCCCACACCATTCGAACGCAGCATCCGAACCGTCTCGCAGATATTTCCCGTGTTCATCGCGACGTGCTGCACGCCCGCCCCGCGATAGAAGTCGAGATACTCCTCGATCTGGCTCTTCTTTTTGCCCTCGGCCGGCTCGTTGATCGGAAACTTGATCTTGCCCGTGCCGTTCTGCATCACCTTGGACATCAGCGCCGTGTAGTCCGTGCTGATGTCCTCCTCGGTAAAGTGGGTTAATTGTTCAAAGCCCAGCACATTCTTGTAGAACTCGGCCCAGTAGTTCATCGCCCCGAGCTCGACATTGCCCACGATGTGATCGACCGCGGCGAGGCCGGTACCCTTCGGTGCGGGTATGGAGACGGTCTCAAAACCGGGCCCGATCGAACCCGAGTATTCCGATCGATCCACAAAGGCGTGCAGCGTATCGCCGTAGGTCCGGATCGTCGCCCAACGCAGCCGCCCGAAGTCGTCCTCTCGTGTCGTCGGCTTCTGTACAACGGTCGCGCCTCGCTCCTTCACCACCGCAACAGCGGCATCGACATCCTTGACGCGAAATGCAATGGTCTTCACGCCGTCGCCGTGAAGTTGACAGTGGCGGGCGATCTCGTGGTCCGGCGTCAGGGCGGTCACCAGCACAAACCGGATGTTGCCCTGCTCCAGCACAAAACCGGCCTTTTCCTTGTCGCCCGTCTCCAGGCCGCAGTGGCCAACGATATTGAAGCCGAACATGTGCCGGTAGTAGTGGGCCGCCTGATAGGCATTGCCCACGTAGAACTCGATATGGTCGATGCACTCCAGCGGGAGAAAGTCCTGACCGGCCGCGGTTGGCGCCTTCCCTGTGGTGGATGTTGCGGATATCGTCATGGGCTCACCCTTTCTGACAAATTAATCAACCACCATTATAAACTGCTCCGCCAAGGGGTGAAAGGATGAGGCCGAGATTAACACGCCATCGAGTGTACGACACGACAGGCGTCCCTGTGGCATCCTTCCCCTTCTGTGGCATCCTTCCTCTTCTGTGGCACCGGTTTCCAACCGGTGCACTGGGGGCCATGCCCCAATCCCCAAGGATTAAAAGGGTGGCA
>CAYXGR010000181.1:0-6401 GCA_964464525.1 uncultured Planctomycetaceae bacterium | reverse complement strand
TCTCACGAAGTCTGTGGCCCCGCCAGAGTGGCATGCCCAAACAAAGAGTGGCATGCCCAAGCAAGGGGTGGCATGTCCAAGCAAAGGGTGGCATGCCCAAGCGAAGCGCGGGCATGGCGTGTCCAGCGTGCCGAACCGGGATTTCTTTCTCGGTCCCCCCATTCCCCCGCTCCGCTGGATCGAGTCCCCGTAGGATGGGTCATCGACCCATCTGTTGAACTCTGCCCGCGCATTCATCTCCGCCCCGAAGTGGCCTTAACAAGTCTGCCCAGGGCAGAGCGAAGCGCCGCCCTGGGTAATCATGAGTACCCACACTCAGCCCTGAAAGGGCGATACTGAGACGCCTTTCTCGATTCCACCATTCCCCGCTATGATTCCGCCGGGATACGCAATCCGGGAACACAATCGCCCATTCGTAAAGGAGTCACATCCAATGACCAGCACGCTAAAGGACCGCACCCTGACCGCACTGACCGACCTGTCGGCCGACGAATTGACCGCCATCCTCGACACCGCCGACGCGCTCAAAAAATCCCCCGGAGACTACGCGACCCGATTCTCAGGCAAGACGCTGGCGATGATCTTCCAGAAGCCCTCACTCCGGACGCGCGTCTCCTTCGAGGCCGGCATGACCCAGATGGGTGGCCACGCGATCTACCTCGCCCCCGGCGACATCAGCATCGGAAAACGGGAGACGACCGAGGACATCGCCATCGTCCTTTCCCGCTACGTCGACCTGATCATGGCCCGCACCTTCGGCCACGACATCATCGATGACCTCGCTCGCCACGCGAAGGTTCCGATCATCAACGGGCTCTCGGATTATACCCACCCGTGCCAGATTCTCGCCGACCTGCAGACGATCCGTGAGCGAAAAGGAAAACTGTCCGGCCTGAAGCTGATCTACAGCGGAGACGGGAACAATGTGGCCCACTCCCTCATGTTCGGCGGCGCCCTGGCGGGTATGAATGTGACGATCGTCACGCCCCCCGGCTACGAACCCAGGCCGGAAGTCTTGAAGAAAAGCGGTGAACTCGCCTCGGCCCACGGTGGAAGTGTCACAGTCACAAACGATCTTCAGGCCGCGGCCCGCGGCGCCGACGTGATCTATACGGACGTCTGGGCCAGCATGGGGCAGGAGGCCGACGCCGAAAAACGAAAGCAGTTTTTCATGCCCTACCAGGTCAACGGCAAGCTCCTGGCCCTGGCCGATTCGGACTGCATCCTATTGCACTGTCTCCCGGCCCACTACGACGAGGAAATCACATACGATGTCACCCGAACGAAAAACGCGGCCATCTTCGACCAGGCCGAAAACCGCCTCCACGCCCAGAAAGCCCTGATGCTCCTCCTGGCAGGCGCTTGATTCCCGTTGGGGTGCCATGCTGACGCGTCCCCGCTGTATCAGGACGGGTAACCGTGCGCAGACACGCAATCCGTCCGACTCGTGTGCCACTGCTTCAAGCAGTGCGATGACTCCGTGCACCCGCTGGACCGAGAATAGTTTCTGCCGCTGGACCGAGAATCCTTTCTCGGTCCCTCCCACATTGGAATCACTTCCCATGTTTTTTCTTCTTTTTCTTCTTCTTCTTTTATTTTGACGTTTTGACGTTTTGACGTTTCGCCGTCCCCCCCCCATGATCGGACCCAAGCAGATCGGGTCCGATACACACCCTCACTCACAACGCTCCTCGTCGCCCAAGCGCACTCCCAAATCTTCCCGCCTATGATAAACCAAGGCGATCGCGGTCCGAGAGGCCGTCGATCGCCTTCGAGAAATCGAGATCGAACGGGCGCCGCAAGGCTCACGCGAGCGCCGGGAGGTGAAAAAGCCACATGCGTCGAGCCATCGGCCTGATCATCTACGCAACCGTGACCGCCCTGGTGGTGCTTCATCTCGGTTGCTCGGCTCCCGCGCGGATCGAGCCTATCGTGCTCGGTTCGCCGGCGATGCTCTTTGATGGCGGCGGATCGGCCTTCTCCTCCACCGAATTCGGCCGGTCCCCGTGGCCCGCGACGTCCGGCGGATTAGAGAGCATCGAAGAGACCACATTCGTCGAATCCTATTACGACTTCCAGGGCAGCGCCTCGTCCGAACAAACCAACCCCCATCAGCATTTCCGAAGCTATCGCGTAGGATCGCGGTTGCGCTGACCTGCATTTCTAACGGCCTTATCTCACCAGACATTTGACGCGGTGCCGCTTCTATCAGAGCCGTTTCTATCAGAGCCGCGACCGTGAGGGAGCCGGTCAACGCACGCTCTACCAGAACGATTCCAGAACACCTGGAACATGACACTCTATCGATGGAATGACGACTGAACAATCGCTGATAGTCGATACCCACCGCTCCCCTACGGTCGCGGCTTTGATCGTTCGGTGAGAAATGAGGGTTTAGCGACCGATAGGATGCAGACCTTCATCGAACGGTAACAGACCGGCCACCTGCTTAAACGACGGATGTATTTTTGAATTCAGCGCCGATACGATGGGACTGATCATCGATCTGGATGCAGTTGCGAACGATGCATAAGGAGATGGGCTTCCCCGGCAATGACTCAAACTGAACGGTGATCACACTACCCGGCTCGATGGGGCGGTTCGCCGTAAACCCAATGCCCCCCGCCGATAGATCCATCGTATTGACGCAGATCTCTTCCTCATTGTCGGTCATGATGATCAACGTGGTTTCGGACGACTTTCTTGCCGACTCACGGCCCTCGAAGACGCGGCCATGCTGACCTTGGCGCTTATACAGCGATGCCAGGGTATCTTTTCCAATGGTAATCCGTGGGTTGACGTCCTCGCTGGGCCGCACATTCGCGAGAATCTCGGGCGGATAGCTGTCCACCAGGGTGGCGTGAAATCGATTGTTGCAATAACAGCATTCCCAACTGCTCGCAGCCTCACCCGGTCTCGGAAGCCGCAAGGGAAGCGGCAGACCGCAACTGTTGCACTTATAGCACTGATCGATCATGGCATAGACCCTGCCGTGCGCATACTCCCGAATGGATGAGAGGGCGCGGGTGTG
Source organism: uncultured Planctomycetaceae bacterium (assembly GCA_964464525.1). Classification (GTDB taxonomy): domain Bacteria; phylum Planctomycetota; class Phycisphaerae; order UBA1845; family UTPLA1; genus CAYXGR01. The sequence continues at coordinate 3,370 of CAYXGR010000181.1, read as the reverse complement.
GCTGTGGCTGTGAATCCAATTCTCAACCGCGCCGTCGCCTGTTCTGCTGGATCGTTCCAGACAGATAGACATTGCGGAGAAACAACGGCCTTCGCTTAATTAATCGTCCTCCAGGAGGAATCGCTTGGGTTAATACACGAAGGAGAATGCAGAATGGCAGGTCCGGTATGACACGAAGCACGGATTCCTCTGTAGCGGCAGAGGAATCAATACCCCGCTCCATTCCTGTTTTGGCAGCGGATTTCAGCGCCGTCCGCTTCAGGCTTCCTTGACCGCCTCGATCATCTCCTGAAACGCCTTTTTTCCATCACTGAAAAACATCAGCGTGTTATCGGCGGCAAAGAGCGGGTTGGGGATGCCGGCGTAACCGGGGCTGAGGCTGCGCTTGATGACGACAACCGTCTTGGACTTGTCCACGTCGATGATCGGCATCCCGGCGATGGGCGACTTCGGATCGGTCCGCGCGACGGGATTCACCACGTCGTTGGCGCCGATGACGAGTGCAACATCCACCTGGTCCATTTCGGTGTTGATGTCGTCCATCTCGCGAAGCTTGTCATAGGGAATGTTCGCCTCGGCCAACAGCACGTTCATATGGCCGGGCATGCGGCCGGCGACGGGGTGTATACCGAAGTCAACATGGGCGCCGAACTTCGACTCGAGCAGATTGGCCAGATCCCGCACCGCGTGCTGCGCCTGGGAGACAGCCATCCCGTACCCCGGTACGATCACCACCTTGCGGGCGGTCTCCAGCAGCATGGCCACCTCGTCACCGCTCGTTTGCTTGATTTTGCCGGCGTAGATCGTATCGGCATCCGGCGTGTCGCTCGTCGGACCCATCGTTGCGAACATGACGTTCGCAAGCGACCGGTTCATCGCCTTGCACATGATGCTCGTCAGAATCAGCCCCGATGCCCCGACCAGCGCGCCCGCGATAATCAGAACGTTGTTGTTGATGACAAACCCCGTCGCCGAAGCGGCCAGGCCGGAGTAGGAATTCAACAGGGCGATGACCACGGGCATATCGGCCCCACCGATCGGCGTGACGAGTGTGACCCCGAGAACAAAGGCCACAAGCGAAATCAGAATGTAGATCCACGTCGAGTCCGGCTGGACGGCCAGATAGTAACACAGCGCGATGGCGACCGTGAGCAACAGTGCGTTGATGAACTTCTGGCCGGGGATGAACGCACCGTCGGGCACCCACTTGACACCGTATAGCTTGCCGAAGGCGACGAGGCTGCCGAGAAATGTGATGCCGCCGATAAGTCCCGAAGCGCCGGCGGCAATCGTGCCTTGCAGCAGCATCGTGGCCTGATCGGGCTTGCCGATCATGTCCTTCGCCCCGACGATCCAGCCCTTCTCGCCCGACGATCCAACGGCCTCGCCGAGCAGCCATGCCCCTGCCACAAGAAGCGAGGCCAGGCCGCCGAAACCGTTGTACAGCGCAACGAGCTCGGGCATGGCCGTCATCTTGACGGTCAACGCGAGGTAGGCGCCGACGACGGTGCCGACGGCGAGCCCGATGAGAATCCAGGTCAGCGAAACCACCTGGAAGTGGTACAGGGTAGCCACAATCGCCAGGAGCATCGCCAGCGCACCGATCTGGTTGCCACGGACGGCGGTGCGCGGATGCGTCAATCCCTTGATGCCGCGAATAAACAGGATCGCCGCCACGAGATAGGCGACGTTGATGAGCCAGATAGGCAGTTGCGTCGGCACGAGTCAGTCCTTCCTCTTGAACATCCCTAGCATTTTGTGTGTGACCATGAAGCCGCCGACCACGTTGATCGTGGCGAAGGCGACGGCGAGTGTGCCCAGAACGATGGCAGCCGTGTTCGACTCACTGCCGGCCGACAGGAGGGCCCCGATGATCGCGATGCCGGAGATGGCGTTCGAGCCGGACATCAGCGGCGTGTGCAGCGTCGGCGGAATCTTGGTGATGATCTCGAAGCCGACGAAGATCGCCAGCACGAAGACCGTCAGCAGCGGTAATAGTTGTTCCATCAGGCAGTACTCCCTTGTGTCGTGGCCAGGGGTTCGAGCCCCATGGCCTGCCGGACGCGTTCGTGGACGATCTCGCCGTCACGGGTGATCAATGTCCCCGTGACGCACTCGTTTTCCAGGTCCAGTTCGATCCGACCTTCCATCGTCAATTCCTGTACGAATGCCCCGACGTTGCGCGAAAACATCTGGCTCGCATGGTAGGGGGCCGACGCCGCCAGGTTGTTCGGACCCATGATGACGACGCCGTTTTCGACAACCGTCTCTCCCAGCCGCGTCAGGTCACAGTTCCCGCCCCCCTCGGCCGCGAGATCGACGATGACCGATCCGCTACGCATATTGTGAACGGTCTCCGTCGGAATGAGAATCGGGGCGGGCCGGCCGGGGATCAGGGCCGTTGTGATCACCACGTCCGAGTCGACGGCATGCTGGGCGACCACCTCACCCTGTTTCTTCTTGTAATCCTCGGACATCTCCCGCGCATAACCCCCGGCATCTTCCGCGTCCTGCTGGGGCGCTTCGACCTCGACGAATTTCGCACCCAGGCTTTCAACCTGTTCCTTCACTGCCGGTCGAACGTCAAACGCCTCGACCACGGCCCCAAGCCGCCGCGCCGTGGCGATCGCCTGAAGACCCGCGACCCCCGCGCCGAGTACGAGAACCCGTGCCGGCGTGATCGTCCCCGCCGCCGTCATCATCATCGGAAACATCTTCCCAAGCTCGACCGCCGCGAGCAGAACCGCTTTGTAACCGGCGACGGTGCTCATCGAACTGAGCACGTCCATCTTCTGGGCACGGCTGATCCGCGGCATCAGGTCCATCGCCAATGTGCTGACTCCCTGTTCGGCCAGCCGCCGAACGAGATCGTGTTGGATCAGGGGATTGACGATGCAAAACAGAAGCGTGCCGGATTGAAGCTGTGCGAGTTCCTCCGGCGTCGGCGCCTGCACCATCACGACGGCATCCGCTTCCTGATACAGTGCCGCCGCATCGGTAACGAGCCGTGCGCCGGCGGACTCGTAATCCGCGTCTGGAAATCCAGCCGCCGCGCCGGCGCCGCATTGAACGATAAATTCCAGACCCACCTTGCCGAGTCGAGCGCAGGTCTCCGGTATAACGGCGACCCGATCTTCGCCTACGATCGTGGGTTTCAACAGGGCGATTTTCATGTGTCCCTCATAGTTCGATCCACCTGTCTCGTACCATCCCGCCGGAAATCTTCAGGCCCGGTGTCATTACTGTGGCACCGATTCCCAACCGGTGCGAAGCAGCCCGGCGAGCCACGGACTTCCAGTCCGTGCGGCCCAGCCCCGGGTGGCATGCCCAAGCCCCAAGGCGCGGGCATGGCGTACCCAGCAAGCATACC
>CAYXGR010000180.1:0-6405 GCA_964464525.1 uncultured Planctomycetaceae bacterium | reverse complement strand
GGGACGAGAGTCGTTTATTGTTGGGGGGTCGCGGAGCGTTTCGCCGCGTCATCGACGCGGAGGAATCCATACCTGCGACACAACACGGTGGCGATGAGCGCGATCACCAAACAGAACGGCGCCAACACCACGCCCGGCAAACACGTCATCGAAGCTCCGACGACGGCAAAAACCAGTCCGAGGCCATAACAGGCCAGCACCGTCTTCCGAACGGTCAACCCCCGGTCGCGGATCTGGTCATAGAAATGGCTGCGGTCACCGATGAACAGGGGCCGCCTGTTGAGCCGCCGCCGACCGATCGCCAGGGCGGTGTCGAAGATCGGAAAGCCGAAGACGGTCACGCTGGCGATGAATCCATGCCAGGAAGCAAGGCGGGTCATCAGAATGATGATGATCGCGACGGAATAACCCAGCAGCATCGAGCCGCTGTCGCCCATGAACATGGAGGCCGGATTGAAATTGAACTTCAGGAAGGCGAGACAGGCGCCCAGAATCCCGATGGAGACGATAGGTACCAACAGGCTGGTGGGCACATCGATCGACCCCTGCCCCAGCAATGCGAACACGGCGAGAAAACCGATCGCCGTGATACCGACAATGCCGGAACAAAGCCCATCGAGACCGTCGATCAGGTTGGTGGCATTGACCGATCCGGCCAGGACAAGGACGCAAAAGAGCGCATCCAGACAGAACCCCGCCCACCCGCCGGACAGTGCGTTCCCCCACTGTGGAAAGATCGAGCCAGACAGCGATGCCGCCACGCCCTGCCCCACGCCCGCCAGCAGAAGCGCTATTGCTACCAGCGTCTGTATCGCCAGCCGGGACAGCGGACGCAGGTGCCGGATGTCGTCGACCAGGCCGGTGAGCAGCAGGACGGAGCCGCCGAGGGCGATCCAGATGGATTCTGATTTTAAGACAGGATGAAAAATGAGTCCCAGCAGGATAACTGCGAGCCAGCCGACGTAGAGGGCAAGCCCGCCCAGAAAGGGGATCGGTTTCTCGTGGGACTTGAGACCGGCGTCGGGCCGATCGTAGAGTGAGTAGGCGACCGCGATGCGTCGCACGACGGGACCGGCCGCGAGCGTGGCGATGAGGGCGGCCAGCAGCAACCAGCCCCATTCGCCGGCGCCGTCGAACGCGCCGGTGGGCGATGCATCCGATGCGAGAACCTGATCAGGAAGCGGCGTCATGGAAGGAGAGGATACTGGTCGCGATGCGCTGTCGTTGGGATTCAGTGAGTTCGGCGTAAATGGGCAGGGCGATAACCCGCTTCGCGGCGGCCTCGCAGTTCGGCAGATCGCCCGGTCTGCCGCCCAGTTCGGCGAAGCAGTCCTGGAGATGCAGCGGGACCGGATAATAGATCTCCGTGGCAATGCCATCGGTTCGCAGGTGATTCTGCAAATCGTCCCGCTTCGGCGTGGCAATCACATACTGGTTATAGATCGACACATTGCCCTCCGAGACGCAGGGCGTCTTCACGATGGAATCAGCGAAGAGTCGGTCGTATTGGGCGGCATTGTCGGCTCGCCGCTTCGACCAACCATCCAGGTGCCTCAGCTTGACCCGGATGACGGCCGCCTGAAGGGCATCCAGCCGGAAGTTGCCGCCGACCTGCTTGTGGTAATACTTGGGCTTCGCCCCGTGATTGCGAAGTATGCGGCAGCGATCGGCCAGCTTTTCGTCATTGGTGACGATCATGCCGCCGTCTCCGAAGCCGCCGAGGTTTTTGCTGGGGAAGAACGAAAACGTGCCCAGCCGGCCCATGCTCCCCGCCGGCTTGTCATGATGCGTCGCGCCGATCGATTGGGCGGCGTCTTCCAGGACCGGGATCGACCGCGCGTTCGCCAGTTCCAGGATCGGCCCCATCTCCGCGCACTGCCCATACAGGTGGACGGGAATGATCAGCTTGGTCCGCTTAGTAATTAAGGGCGCAATGAGTTCGGCCGTCGTGTTGTAGGTCTCGGGATCAATATCGACAAACACGGGTCGAGCGCCGAGCCGAGACACGCAGCCGGCGGTGGCGAAGAATGTGAAAGAAGGGACGATCACCTCGTCGCCCGGGCCGATGCCCAGGGCCATCATCCCGCAGAGTAAGGCATCGGTGCCGGAACTGACGCCGACGCCGAATCGGCAGCCGCTGTAGGCCGCGATCTCCTCCTCGCAGGCCGAGACTTCGGGGCCGCCGATGAACCACTGCGACTCGCACACACGATCGATCGCCACGCGGCATTCGTCGCGAATCGACGCATATTGAGCCTTGAGATCCAGGAGTGGGATGGATTGCTGCGACAGGTTCGTTACGGTCATTCAACCGTTCCTAATGCGCGCCAGAATAATGTGTGGACAGAAAAAATGGTGGGCGCAGAGCCCACCCTACCCATCCACCTTCCACGTGTCACCCGAGTAGAGCAGGTCTTCCAGAGTGCCCGGCCCCTTCTCGGCAAGTGCCTGCTCGACCTGTTCGTGGATCCCCTTCTCGAAGAGCGGCCTGTCCACGCAGCGGAAGACGCCTATCGGTTCGGGGAAATGGGGATAGTGCATGCGCGACAAGAGATAGGCCAGGCTTGGCTCCGGCGCCTTTTCGTCGTGGAAAAGCAGGTCGTCCTCCTTCACGCCACCATCGGCAAGGGAGACGATCTCCGGGTCCATGCCATGAAGCCGAATACCCTTGTCTCGGTTCTTTCCGAAGACCAGCGGCTTGCCGTGCTCGAGGGTGATTGTCGTTTCCAGCTTCTGCTCGCGATCGGTCGCATAGGCATATTCACCATCGTTGAAAATATTGCAGTTCTGGTAGATCTCGACGAAGGACGTGCCGTGATGATCGGCCGCGCGGTGCAGGACCTCGGCCAGGTGCTTTACGTTGCGATCGATGGTTCGAGCGACGAATGTCGCCTCGGCGCCGATCGCGACCGAGAGCGGATGGATCGGGTTGTCCACCGAGCCCATCGGCGAGGACTTGGTCTTTTTGCCAAGGGCCGACGTGGGGGAATACTGGCCCTTGGTCAGGCCGTAGATTCGGTTGTTGAACAGCAGGATGTTGACATCGAGGTTTTTTCGGATGGCATGGAGCAGGTGGTTGCCACCGATGCTCAGGCCGTCGCCGTCGCCGGTCACGACCCAGACCATCAGATCGGGATTGGCCACCTTGACGCCGGTGGCGATGGCGGGTGCCCGACCGTGGATCGAGTGGAACCCGTAGGTGTTCAGATAATAGGGGAAGCGGCTGGAACACCCGATCCCGGATACGAAGACGACCTTTTCAAGTGGAACGCCCAGTTCAGGCAGCACCTTCTTGACCTGTGCGAGGATGGAATAATCCCCGCATCCGGGGCACCATCGTATTTCCTGGTCACTCGCAAAATCTTTGGCCGTCAGTTGTGGTAATGCATCAGTTGTCATCGTGTCTTTATCCATTCGCCAGAAGTTCGCTGATCTTCGTCTCGATTTCGGAGATCAGGAACGGTTTTCCCTTGATTTTATTCAGCCCGATCGCGTCGACCAGATACTCTGCCCGGATGAGCATTCGCAACTGGCCGTTATTCAATTCCGGAATCAGCACCTTCTTGTAATTCCGAAGAACCTCACCCAGGTTTTGAGGGAAGGGGTTCATGTAATACAGGTGCGAGTAAGCAACGGCATGGTCGGGGTTGTTCTGCTGAACACGTTCCACCGCGCTGCGGATCGCCCCTGCCGTGCCACCCCAACCCAATACGAGCAAGTCTCCCTTCGCCGGACCGTGGACCTCCTGCTCGGGGATACTCTCTGAAACATTGGCAACCTTGCGCTGACGCGTCAGGATCATGTGCTGGTGATTGTCCGGATCGTAATTCACGTCGCCGGTGATATCCTTTTTTTCCAGGCCGCCGATCCGGTGCTGCAAGTCGGGCGTGCCCGGCAAGGCCCACGGGCGAGCCAGTTCCTCGTTACGCTTGTAAGGCAGATAGCCCACGTGATCCGTCTGGCCGTTGGAATTGCTCTTCGTGGGGTGCGACACCTCGATCTTCGGCAGATCCTCGATTTTCGGGACGGCCCAGGGTTCCTCGCCGTTGGCGATATAGCCATCCGACAACAGGATGACCGGCGTCATGTAACGGACCGCCAGGCGAGCCGCCTCGATGGCCATGTCAAAGCAGTTCGCCGGCGAACTGGCCGCCAGGACCACGACCGGGCACTCCCCGTTCCGACCGAACATGGCTTGCAATAAATCGGCCTGTTCCGTCTTGGTGGGCAGGCCGGTGCTCGGTCCGCCTCGCTGCACATTCACGATGACGACGGGCAATTCCGTCATCACCCCGAGGCCGATCGCCTCGGACTTGAGGGCAAGGCCGGGGCCGCTGGTGCCCGTGACCGCTAAGTTTCCCGCAAAGGCTGCGCCGATGACCGCGCACATCGCCGCGATCTCGTCCTCCGCCTGAACCGTCTTGACGCCGAAATGCTTGTATCGGGAGAGGTTGTGAAGGATGTCGCTGGCCGGGGTGATGGGATAGCTGCCGTAGAATAGCGGCTTGTCCATGAGACGGGAGGCCGTGATCAGTCCGAGCGAGGCCGCCTCGTTGCCGGAGATTCGCCGATAGATGCCGGGTGGGAGCGATGCTTTGGCAATGTGGTAACTGCTTTCGAACAGCTCGCACGTCTCGCCGAAGGCATGCCCCGTATGAAGAACCCGCTTGTTCGCATCGGCAACGGTCGGATTCTTCCCGAATTTCTGGTCGATCCATTCGATGGTCGGTTCCAGCGAACGACCGTAGAGCCAGGTGGTCAACCCGAGGGCGAAAAAGTTTTTGCATCGATCCACCTGCTTCGCTGTCAGGCCGGAGTCCTTCAGGGCCTCTTTGGTCAGGGTTGAGATGGGAACGCGATGCACTTTTTGTTGAGTGATGCTGCCGTCGTCGAGCGGGTTTTGTTCGTAGCCCGCCTTGCGAAGATCGGTCTTTCCGAAGGAATCTTCATTGACAATGATCACTCCGCCCTCGCGGACGTCTTGGATGTTGGTCTTCAAGGCGGCGGGATTGAAGGCCACAAGAGTGTCCACCACGTCGCCGGGTGTATGCACGTCGCAACTGCCGAAATGCACCTGGAACCCGCTCACCCCCGCAAGCGTACCCGCCGGGGCACGGATTTCCGCCGGGTAGTCGGGAAAGGTGCAGATGTCGTTTCCGAAGATCGCCGAAGCGCGGGTGAATTGCGTGCCGGTCAACTGCATGCCGTCGCCGGAGTCACCTGCGAAACGAACCGTGATATCGATTCGATCCTCGATCGGTTTATCCATCGTCTTTACTGTCTTCGTTTTCGTCGTTGCCTTGAGTTTTTGTTCAGGCATGATTCAATTCCGCCCGCTTTCCATTGGATCATCGATTGTGATTGATGGTCAATGCCAATCGCTAAATGATGATCATTCCCAGGGTGTATCCCAACACCGCCTGTACTATTAACAGTGAGAATCGTCGCGGATCGCGAAAATTTCTCAGGTGCCATGCTTACACGACCCGGCCTTTTGGGGCGGGTAAGCATGCCGATTACTTTGGTTGCGGCCGTCGGCCGCGCTGTGACACCGAATTCCAACCAGTGTCACTCACTACTCGCTACTTGCCACTCGCTACTCGCTACTCGCTACTCATCACTCACCACTCTTCCATGATAGTTCCCGTTGCCGGGGACTTCAGAGCACGTCAATAAGGCACGCGTCGTTCGCCATGCCTGGCGCATGCCCACGCGCGCCCACACCTACTTCGGCTATCAGGTTGACTGGAATTGATGAAAGAGAATGCACTATTATTGATTCGGTCGCGGCTTCCCACACAACTGCTTCTCGAAGCACGCCTGTATTGGGAGTCCGGTGTCTGCGGTCGCCCCCATCCTCGGTGTTTGCAATCGGCACGAATCATCCAATTCGGCCGGACGAATCAAACAGCATACCCCCGCCGCCGTCGGAATACCACCCTCATTCCTTCGAAATGCAAATTTTTCAGGACCGTTTGGCAAAGGCCGTTTACCGGTCGATGAACCGGACCCTCCCAAAAAGAGGGACAATCTGCTGGTGAATGGACCGGAAACCATCAACATCAATTTCGACGATATCGGGATCATCTCCGTGTTCAAGCTTTCGATCGGGTCCAATATGCGTGGGTGCCACATCCTTACCTCAAAAGATATGGATGGGGAATAAGCTGACACGCCGGGGCTCCGAATATTAGCCGCGTTGAGTGACATGGATCCAGTCATAAACTCCCACCTCCATCCAAGCCGGGCGTAACTTGCCGCCACTCGACCGGGTTGTTAGACTCCCATCCGCTCGGAGCGTCGGCGGGCCTCGACGGAGGCGGACGCCCGAAGCTGTCGCCGCGGCTGTGGCGGAACTGGCAGACGCGCTGGCTTCAGGTGCCAGTGGGGGCAACCCCGTGGAGG
>CAYXGR010000179.1:1824-6419 GCA_964464525.1 uncultured Planctomycetaceae bacterium | reverse complement strand
ACCCGCCCGCCCCCAGGCTGGGACGTTCACACTCCTTACTCGGTCGCGTTCACTACGCCATCATCGATGAGATTCTGAAGTCGGATGAAGAAAACCCGCCGAAGCAGCGGCACACCCTGGCTCACCTTTTTCCCTTCAGGACGAGTTGTGCTTGTTTCAGCATCATCGCGATGTTTTGAATCGTCACCGGGCTGATGAGGCCCTGTTCGGTGATCAGACCGGTGATCAATCGAGCCGGCGTTACGTCAAACGCCGGGCTGTAGCAGGGGATACCCTCCGGAGCAATCCGTTTCCCCAGGACGGTCCGAATCTCCTCCGGATCGCGCATCTCGATAGGGATCGCCGACCCATCGGCCAGTGTCGGATCAAACGTGGAACTCGGTGCGGCGACATAGAAGGGGATCTTGTGCGCCGCGGCCAGCACCGCCACGCCGTAGGTGCCGATCTTGTTGGCCGTGTCGCCGTTGGCGGCGATCCGATCGGCCCCGGTGATGACCAGATCGATCTTCCGATCCCGCATCAGCACCGCCGCCATGTTGTCGCAGATCAGCGTGGCATCGATGCCCGCCCCGGAGAGTTCCCACGTGGTCAATCGGGCACCTTGCAGGAGTGGCCGCGTCTCGTCGACGAATACCGTGAATCGCCGTCCCCGACTGTGAGCGGCATACATCACCGCCAGCGCAGTGCCAAACTCGCTCGTCGCCAGGGCGCCGGCGTTGCAGTGTGTCAGCACGCCGCCGCTGTCAGGGATGAGTTCCCGCCCCGCCTCCCCGATCGCCCGGCACATCGCCGCATCCTCATCGCGAATGCGGTGGGCCTCCTCCAGCAACAACCCCCGTGCATCGAGCCGATCGCGCATGCCAAGCCGCTCGGCGAATCGGCCCATCCGATCCAACGCCCAGAACAAGTTGACGGCTGTGGGTCGACTTGTGGAAAGATACTCGGAAAGCTGCTTCAGCCGTTCGAGCCAGTTCTCATTATTCGACGATGTTTCGTCCAACCCGACGATCAGCCCGTAGGCTGCGGCGATCCCGATGGCCGGCGCGCCGCGCACCTGCAAGTCCCGGATCGCCTGCCAGACCGACTCGATTGTCGTGCAGGTGACGACGACCGCCTCCGCCGGGAGCCGGGTCTGATCCAGCAGTTCCAATGTGCCGTGTGGAGGTGCCTGATCATTCCACCACAACGGTCGGAGGATCGATTCGTCCGTCTCGCTTGGGTTCACTCCGATTCCCCGCCCACTTCCACCATGAGTTCCACCTCGACCGCCGCGTTCAGCGGCAGCTCATTCGCCCCGATCGCGGCCCGCACATGCCGTCCGGCCTCGCCGAACAATTCGACCATCAGATCGCTCGCCCCATTCGCCACCTTGGGCTGATCCGTAAAGCCGTCCGCGCTGTTGACATAGACCGCCAGACGCACAATGCGCGTGATCGAGTCCAGACCGCCCGCCGTCTCGGCGGCGATGGCCAGGCCGTTCAGGGCACATTGACGCGCCGCCGCCGCCGCATCTTCCAGCGTGACATCCTTGCCCACCTTGCCCGCAACCGTGACGACGCCGCCGGCGATGGGAATCTGCCCGCTCACCAGAACCAGGTTGCCCGTGCGAATGCCCGGCACATAGGCGCCGACCGGGGCGGGCGGTTTGGGCAACGTGAGGCTGAGTTCTCGAAGTCTCTGTGTGGGTGTCATCATTCCGGTTCATCCTCCGAAGATTCCAGCAGCTGCGGGTCGGATCCATCCACCGACGGGTTGTCGACACCGGTCCCGTTATCGCCGGGATCGAGTTCGACCGAATCTGGTTTCGCGGAAGAGATTCGCCCCACAGATTCACCCTCCGGTGGATTCGCATCCCCCGCTTCGTCCGAATCCGCCGGCGTCTCTTGATCCGATTCTCCGGTCTTCGTGTCGTGCGCACCCAGCACCGCCTCGTGAAAGGCGGGGCCCCAGGTATCCCCCACTTCGATCGGCTCGGCGGAGAGAAGGTGGATCACGATTCGACCATGGGAAGATTCCTGTATCACACGGATTCGCGTCTGACGCATCAACTCCAACAACGCCAGAAACATCCCGATCATCTCCGACCGTGTTCGGTTCGTGAACAAGGTCTCGAACGAAAGATCGCCACCCTCGCGCTGCAGTTGTTCCAGGATCGCCGCCGCGTGCGTCGCCAGCGGAGTGTCGTCCATGACCACTTCATGGACCGCCTGACCCGCGCCGATGGACGACATGAGTGAATTGAACGCAGCCACCAAATCCCAGATCTGAACATCGTCTAGATCGGTCGTTCGCTCCTCGGCGGCGTCCGGTGGGGCGACCCGAGCCGGCACGCGCGGCCATCGGTGGGTCTGTTCCACCTGCGCGTCGCGCAGCTCGAACGAGGCATCCTTGAACTTTTTGTATTCGAGCAATTGTCGTACAAGCTCGAGTCGCGGATCGGTCAGATCGTCCGGCTCATCCTCCTCGGCCACCGGTCGCGGCAGGAGCATCCGCGATTTTAATTCCATGAGCACCGTTGCCATGACGAGAAAGTCGCCGGCGACGTTGGGATCGATCACCTTGAGCACCTCGATGTACCGGCAGTACTGCTCGGTGATCCGCGCCACGGGAATATCGTAGAGATCGATCTCGTCCCGCTTGATCAGATATAAAAGCAGATCGAGCGGACCGTGATAGATGTCGGTTTGGACGCGGTATTCGAGCATGGTTGTGATCGTAACGGATACGACCGGAAGGGGCGAGAAGGAGAGGTTGGAGGATTCCGACGTGGAACGTAAAGTCGTACGATCCAACGCGTATGATCGAACCGTTATTCAGCGAAAGAGTCCGCCGACCGGAATATTCAGGCCCGGAATAATGGCAGGTTCATAATTCATCGTGGCGTCGAACCGAGATTCCGACCAATCGGATGAACCGCGCACAAGCACGGTCAGCATCTTTCGATCCGGATCGGCGATCCAGTATTCCCCGACGCCGGCATCCCAATAGTCCTTGCGCTTCTCCTCGTAGTCTCGCCGCGCCTGATCGGGCGAAACAACCTCGACGACGAGCACCGGGGTGACATCCTTCCAGGTTTTACCCTTCTTGTCGGCCATGTCCGCCGGGCCGTATACCGCAAAGTCAGGCTCTCGCGTCGTCTGTCGATCGAGAAGCGTGACGGCGGATCGTTGAGTAATGTGGGCCACGATGTCCGGTCGTTGCTTCTTGTACATGGAAAAGATGTCGTGAAGGTTTTCGACAACCGAATCGTGTGGAATCCCCGGAACAGGCGTCACTTGCACGACTCCTTCGACCAGTTCATACCGGTATCCCTCCGGCAGATCGGCGGCGAGATACTCATCCACCGTCATCCGGATGTTTGCGAGAATTTCTGGCGATAACACGGCTACCATGATAACACCTCTTCTGGTCCATTATATCACCTGATTGCCGAAACGATGTATGCATTTTCCGGATTTATTTCGGCGATAATGCCGTAGACTGAATTGCTGCATCGTCTTCATGTGACATCCGCCACCACGATCCCACACGCGCTGCGGACGTCCTCCATCACCTGTCGCGCGACCGACCGCGCCCGCCGTCCGCCCGCCGCCAGAATGTCCTCGACCGTGTCCGGATCCTGCGCCAACGCCGCGCGGCGATCCCGGGCCGCCGCGAACCGCTCCTCGAACAACTCGACCAGACGCTTTTTCGCCTCGCCATAGCCCATGCCGCCGGCGCGATAACGCTTCGCCCATTCGCCGGTCTCCTCGGGGGTTGCGAACAAGCGCAACAGCGCGAAGACGTTGCACGTCTCCGGATCCTTCGGATCCTCCACCGGCGTGCTGTCGGTCTTCAGGCTCATGATTCGCTTTTTCACCGTCTTGGGCGCGTCGAACAGGTCGATCGAGTTCCCGTAGCTCTTGCTCATCTTCTCGCCGTCGAGGCCGGGCACAACCGCCGCCTCGTTGAACTTCGCCTTGGGGATGACGAACACCTCGCGTTTGTAGGTATTGTTGAAGTAACCCGCCATGTCGGCGGTCATCTCGATGTGTTGCTTCTGATCCTGCCCGACGGGTACGGCGTCGCTGCGATAGATCAGGATGTCGGCGGCCTGAAGAATGGGGTAGCTGTAAAGCCCCATCGAGGGTGTCAGCCCCCGGGAAACCTTGTCCTTGTAGCTCACCGCTCGATCCAATAGCCCCTTGCCGGTCACCGTCGAGAGAATCCAGGTCAGCTCCGTCACCTCGGGCACATCGCTCTGGCGAAAGAGGCACGCCTTCTCCGGATCCAGACCCAATGCCAGATAATCCAGGGCCACGTCGCGCGTCAGCGCGACCAACTCTTCCGCGTTCTGAATCGTCGTCAGGGCATGGTAGTTGGCGATGAAGATGAAGCTCTCGTGTTCGTCCTGCCCGTCGATGTGCTGCTTCATCGCACCGAAATAATTTCCCAGGTGCAGTTTCCCCGAAGGTTGTACGCCGCTCAAAACTCTCATAATCAATCTCGTCTATCGATGTCTTGCCAACGAATCGCGAATCTTAAACAGTGCGTGTAAATGTGCAACATCCATCCGAGCACCAATCAGAGCCGCGCCCGTTCAGAGCCGCGCCCGT
>CAYXGR010000179.1:0-1724 GCA_964464525.1 uncultured Planctomycetaceae bacterium | reverse complement strand
CGCGCGGAGCTGTCCGGCAGGTGTGCCACTGCTTCAAGCAGTGCAAGCCACACACTGTGGTGCTGGTTTCCAAGCGATTCAAAAAGTGGATGATGATTCCTGCGCCACGGGTTCTTGTATTCATTGAACAGTGGATTCGATCAGGAACGCGGGGCACCTCGCCCCATCGCGACGGATGGGGGCGGTTCCGGCTTGGGCGCGGTCGTGAGCTTGCCCAACATCTTTCCCGTGGCGGTTTCAAAGACCGTGATGTCCCCATTCCATCCCCCCGCGAGCAACCGCGTCGCGTCCGGCGTGAAGGCGATCGAATAGAGCCAGTCGCCTTGTTTCGGATAGTCCCTCACTTTCTTTCCATCCTGCTGCCAGAGCCGCGCGAAGCCGTCCGCGCCGCAGGTGGCGATCCGACCATCCACCGAAAAAACCATGTCGAGCACGGCCCCGGCGTGTGCGTTCCACTGCCGAATCTGTCGCCCGTTCTCCATCTCCCACAGCCGAACGATGCCATCGGCGCCGCACGAGGCAAGTACCTGGCTGTCCGCGCGAAAGGCCACCGCCGTCACGCCGGAGGTGTGGCCCCTGAGGGCGTGGATTTCTCTACCGGTGTCTGATTCCCACACGAACAGGCCGCCTGCTCGATCGGCTGTTGCCAACAGCAAGCCGTCCGGGCTGAAGGCAGTCGCCCGGATCCACTCGTTGTGCGCGGTGATCTCGAACAGCTTCGATCCGTCGAAGCTGTCGAAGACACGGACGCGCCGATGACTGCCGCCGACCGCGACAAATCCGCCGTCCGGGCTGATCGCCGCGGCGAGCGCCGAGTCGTAGAGTCGATCGAATTGCCCGGCCCGCTGCATCGATTCGGTGTCATAGGCGACGAGTGTGCCCGATTCGCCCGCGCGGCCGCCGGCGGCGATCAGCAGCACCCCGTCGGCGCTGTAGGCGATCTGTTCGATGCGGCCCTCCGGATAATCCAGAACACCCTTCGGCTTCAGCGTGGAGGCGTCATACAGAATGATCTGTTCGTTTCCGCCGACCGCGATTATCGGCGTACTCGGATGGACGGCGAGGGCGACGGCGGGCAGCGGTCGCAGGCCCTGCTTGAACCGTGGCGGCGTCGGCCGTGCCGATGGCGAATCCATCTTCATCGCGGTAGGGGAGGCGTCGGCGGACGGTGGGGGGGGCGGCTCTGCTGCGGTGGTCGCCTTGAGATTCGAACCGGCGTTCGGCAAGGCGCCGCTTGTGATCCAACGTCGGATCAGATCGAGCTGGGCATCCTCCAGCTTCGGCTGCTTGGCGGGCATGTGCGGTGTATCGATGTGGCTGAGCAGACGAAAGAGCCGGCTCTGTTCGGGTGCACCGGGCTGGATGACGTCGCCGGAACTGCCGCCCAGCATCAGCTCTTCATGGCTCACAAGCACCAGGCCGCCCTTGGCCTTGTCCGGGTTATGACAGTTGAAACACTTGATGCGGAAGATCGGCAGAATGTGATCGGCGAAGTTGATCTCGTTTTGTTTGATCGTTACAGACGCCTTATTTTTGACCGCAGGTTTCGAGGGGGCAGCCTTTTTGGGCGCGGGTTTGGCCGGCTTCGCCATTTTCGGAGCGGTCGGCTTGGCCGCCGGAGGGGGCTTCGGTGTCGCGGGCTTGGCTGCGGCGGGTTTCGCCGGCGGTTTCATTTTGGGCTTAGGCTTTGGCTTCGGCGCGGCCTTGGCCGCAGCCTTGGGTTT
>CAYXGR010000178.1:3823-6427 GCA_964464525.1 uncultured Planctomycetaceae bacterium | reverse complement strand
GCCGCCGCAGATCGTGACACCCGACTTGCTTGTGGAGGCCGACGAATGAGCAGTGTGAGACCATCACAACGAGAAACCGAAGAAACGTCCGTCGACGACGTGCGGCGGGTTCGCAGGAAGCTGAGCGAAGAAACCGGGAACGATGTGAACCGTCTAGCGGATCGCGCTCACCAGACGGCCGAGAAACTCCGCGAGAACCTCGGCCTCAAAGTCGAAAAGCCCTGAGCGACGATGTCGATATGTGTAACGGGATGGGGCAGACCGCCGGCATGCATCCAATTGCCACATAACCTGGACGTGCGATTGTCTCATCCGCGTCCGGCCATCGTATACAAGCCTCCAAGCGTCAACGAGTGAGAACAATCCAGTCCCAGTCACGGGGAGTATTTCGACGTTTCCCTTTAACCGCGCTCAACCAACCGGTCGATCAGAAAACTCGACTGCTCCATCGCCTGCTCGGTGAACCCGCCCAGGAAATCCCGCACCTCATCAAACATCCCCGTGAACTTCGCATGATCCCGCGTGGTGGCGATCTGCCGCAAATTCTCGGCCGCCTCGACAAACGCGCCGGTCACCTCCTCCGTCGCGGGGTTGGACATCTGAATCGATGCATACAATTCCGGCGACTGGGCGAAGTGCCGCGCCGTCATGATCAACTCCATCAGGTAGATCGGCGAGGTAAACTCGAGGGTTCGCTCGATCGACGCGCCCAGCCGGGACAACGTCTTCCCCATGACCTCGGTCGAGAAGTGTACCAGCACCTGCACGACCGACATCACTCGATCGTGCTCCTCGGCCGTCGTATCCATGACCACCAATCCGCGAGATTGAAAAGTCCGCCGCACCCATTCGAGCGCCGCCTCGCCGCGACCGGGGCACAGAACCACCCGCTGATTCTGAAGCGAATGCACCGACGGTCCGAACAGCGGGTGTGTCCCGACCACATCACATTGACCCGCAGCCAGCATGGCCGCGAGCGGTTCGGTCTTGACCGAGGTGACGTCCATCAGGAGCGCGTCGTCCCGCATCGCCGGGCCGATCGAACGAATGACCTCCAGCGTCGCATCGATCGGTACCGAGACGACGACCACATCGGCAACCGTCGCGGCCTCGATCGGTTTCAGGCTCGTGTCGAGATCGGACACCATGACGGTGTGGCCGACATCGGCGAACAGCTCGGCCAGGCAGCGGCCCATCCCGCCGCGGCCGCCGATGACGGCGACGGTTCGAGGCTCGATATCCGGCGGCACCTCGGCCTTGAGCGCCGCCTGTCGATCCCGGCTGCCCCACAGGATCAGGCGAAAGAGGCTTTCCACCAGTTCGGTAGACAACCCCAGCGGACCGGCGCGACTACGCCGATCTTCCAGCAACTCCCGCTCGCGTGGATAATCCCGGATAGGCACTCGGTGATCCCGCTTGTAGGCCGCGATCTCCCCGACCAGCCCGTATCGACGGGATAGCAGTTGCAGAATCTCCCGATCCACCCCGTCGATCAGGGCCCGAATCACCGGCAAGGGTCGCGGAAACTCCGCCCCTCCTTCGGGGTTCGATTCGTTATTCGATTCATTCATGTCGGCTAATCCTCCCTCTTCCGAGGCCTTGAACTCGGGCCCGATCCGCCGGTTCATGGAACACGGATCAAGTTCCTGCGCGATGAATCCGGTAATCCGACCCGATTTTTTTCACAAAGTTTCGCACCAGTGATATTGTCAATCAGGACAAGGCACCCGATCATTCCATGAACATGATCAACATCAACGATAACGTAAGCATCCACGAACGCGAAATCACCTTCACCTATGCTCGCAGCCCGGGGCCCGGCGGTCAGAACGTCAACAAGCTGGCCACCAAGGTGACGCTGTGGTTCGACGTCGCCGAGAGCCCTGCGCTGACCCCCTCTCAACGGGAGCGAATCCGGTCGAAGCTGACCACGCGAATCGGCCGGGATGGGCGACTCCGCGTACGCTGTTGGCGGAGTCGATCACAGGCCGAGAACCGAAGGGGCGCCCTCGAACACTTTCAGGCATTGCTCGCCGAGGCCCTCCGACCTCGTAAGACACGTAAGAAAACACGCCCATCCCGGGCATCCCGCGAGCGACGACTTCGCGAAAAACGCCACCAAAGTGAACGAAAGCAGGCCCGGAGGGGTCGTTTCACGCACGAGGACTGAATGTCCAGGATGATTCACCGAGGAAACGCCCGCGGCTCGAAGAGATGACGCAACACAATGGTTGTCTATCAGAGCAACAGCCCCCCGCGTTTTTGCCGGTCGGTTTTGACGGGAATTCTTGAGTCTGATAATCTCGCTGTCGTACCGAAACCATCCATAAGCATATATTAAATAGGACACTAAATGTATGTCCTGCGATGCCGGTTCAATGGGATGGTTGGTATTCTCCGGGATCCAATGATATGATTCCTTTCGGTATCGGCTGTGGGCCGATTCGCCCCCTTTTGCACCCCCAAGATGTCCGGGGATGGGGACGCCATGGACATCACCCCGGGACTGAATGATGACGGACCGGCCTTGACGGCCCTTCAGCGGGTCCGTGATCACCGAGCCTTCCACGACAGTTGAACCCACGATAGTAGAACCACGACAGT
>CAYXGR010000178.1:1599-3723 GCA_964464525.1 uncultured Planctomycetaceae bacterium | reverse complement strand
AGTAGAACCACGACAGTTGAACCCATAACCGAAGTACCCTTAACCGATAGTATCCTCAACCGAGACCCGGTTATCGGGGTACATAAAGAGAACGCTTGTGCCGATAGACCCCAATGAAGGGCGCCCGATCCCGGGGCGGGACTCGGCCCATCCGGAAACAGTCATGCGACCTCGTCTCACTATTCTCAGTCTTCTGCTGTGCCTCGCACCGATCGCGGGATCGGGCTGCGCCGTCCACCAACCCCGGGGGCAGGGCGAATACCAGCGCATCAGGGAGCCTCGCACCGGGGCGATCTACCACCTCTATCTCCCCGTTGACTACGTTCGCAACAAGGGTCGACATCCGAATTATCCGAAGGTCAAACGCTGGCCTCTGGTGATGACCTTCCACGGCATGAAGCCCTACGACAATGCCATCCCCCAGGAGCGCGAGTGGGAGCAGGAGGCCGACATCTACGGCTACATCGTCTGCGCCCCCGAGCTGCGCACCTGCGATTCCTTCATGGAATATCCGCTCACCAAGGAACATAGCTATGTGAAGAAGGACCACGAACGCGTGCTGGCCATCATGGACCATGTGTTTGTGAAGACGATGGCCGATCGGAAGCGGGTCTTGTCGACGAGCTGGTCCTGCGGCGGCTATTTGGCACACTTCTTCCCGAACCGGCATCCCGACCGGTTTTCCTGCATTGCAACGCGGTTGTCTAATTTCTCCGCGAAACTCATGCGTGAAAACACAAGCCCGGCCTACAAGAGAACGCCGGTGGCGATTTTCATCGGTGACGGCGATTTCCCTGCCTGCAAGAACGAGTCGGAACAGGCGGTCGCGTGGTACAGGGCACGCGGCTTTAAGGTGCGCGGGAAAATGATCGACAGCATGGGACACCGGCGCATCCCTCAGACGGCCGCCGCCTTCTTCGCGGAACAACTGGGCATCCAGCCGCTGCATCCCCTGGATGCGTCCAAGACCGTCGCCAAGGTGCACATGACCGATTTCCACCCGTCTCCCAAGCTCCTCGCTGCCATGTCGCCTCCGTCGATCGTCGAGACAGCACTGGCACGAAGGGGTAAGTCTAAGACGAAAATTCGGCCACCCCCCAGGGCGCCCGAGCCGTCCATCACCAAACGATCCGCATTCACATACGTGAGCACCAACGCCGGTCGGGGCTATCCGTTCGGGCAGGAGCCGTATTACAATCCCAATCCACATTCCCAGAGCAATTCGGCCCGAAATGCGGATGGATCAAAGTCTCCTCCTACCGGCGCGAATACGACACGCATTGCCTCGGCACAATCCAGAAAGAAGGGCAATTGGCTTGATCCGGTCTCCCCGCCGGGCACCATCGGCCGATCCCTGCCGAACCGGAAGACGAAAGCACCGCCCTCTCGAAAAGCGAGAGAAAATCTCCGTCGGAATGCAAAAAAGACTGCTCCAAAAAAGGTGCGAACCAGGAAGAAAACCAGGCCATCGCCTGAAACGAATCAGACGGTTCAGCGCGGCGCCGAGTCCGCCGCCGGCAAACGAACAAACGATTCGGTCGCACGCAATCATCGGCTCGCGCGCAAGACGAAATCGCGTCCGTTCGCCCCGAAGGATGCAGGCTCGCGGCGGTACGATCTGTGGAATGGCAAAAAGACCCGGGGCCGCGAAGGAACAGGGCGACGAGTCGCCTCGACCGCTGAAACCACGCTGACGCCTCGCTCCCTGAATCGATCTTCGTTCGAGCCAGCGGTCTCACGCCGGCAACCGACCCGCCGCGCCCGTCGCGTGAGTATCGCGTTGGACGGGCCTGCCATCGGAACCGCGCCCTATTATCTTTCCTATAAGGTGAATCTGCCCGGAGATGTCATCAAAGGGGCCGATTTTCTCTGGAAAGACAACGGCGTCTGGATCGGAGACGAACCGCAGGGCCGGAAAATCCTCGATGCCCCTGGTCTCCACCGCGTTTCCGTTCTGATGGTCACGAAGAAGAACGAGGAATATCGCGGCATGGCCACCGTTCAGGTATTGGACGCGGATCCTTCCGCCTCGCGTGGCCACTAACGCCGATAACCCCCCCCCACAATAACCTTTGGATCAGAATCAACCCCGTGTGTGCCACTGCTTCAAGCAGTGCATGCCCC
>CAYXGR010000178.1:0-1499 GCA_964464525.1 uncultured Planctomycetaceae bacterium | reverse complement strand
GTGTGCCACTGCTTCAAGCAGTGCATGCCCCATCAGAACCTCGCCCGCAAGGAAACAGTACCCCCGCCCACTCGGAGTATTTTGATTTTTTGACGTTTTGACTTTTCGACGATTTCCCCATTCTTATCAGACACGTGCGCTTCCTCCAGTCGATCCGAAATGTGAATGTGAAGACTCCATCGCATGATGGCGATGATAAGGCCGGAGGGGAAAGACCTTTTTTCACACAGATGGGGGAAAACCAACATGTCCGCGACCGTCACGCATCCGTCAAAGTCCGGGAAGGCAAGAAAGTCCTCGCGAAACGCCCAATCGCACGCGGCGTCGCCGAATAACGCCCCCCCGACACACGAAACCAAGGCGCCCGCGAATCATCTGGATTTCAATTGCATCACGAGCGCACAGTTTCTCGAAGCGGCGGAGTCCATGGGGTTGGAGGATGACATTCAGTTGATGTTGCGGACGCCCTACCGGGAACTGATCGTGCAGATCCCCGTACGGATGGACGACGGCCACCTGGAACTCTTCCACGGCTATCGCGTGCAGCACAACGCCGTGCGCGGCCCCTACAAGGGCGGCTTGCGCTTCCATCACGAGGTCGATCTCAACGAGGTCCGCGCGCTGGCGGCACTGATGACCTGGAAGACGGCCCTGGTCGACGTGCCCTTTGGCGGGGCCAAGGGCGGCATTACCTGCGATCCGCGACGGATGTCAAGGAAAGAGCTTCAGGCCCTGACGCGCGGCCTCACTCAGAAAATCGACATGATGCTCGGCGTCTATCGCGACATCCCCGCGCCCGACGTGAACACCAACGCCCAGGTCATGGCCTGGATCATGGACGAATACGGCAAGAAGCACGGCTACACCCCGGCCATCGTCACCGGTAAGCCGGTCAACCTCGGCGGCTCACAGGGGCGCGACCAGGCGACGGGGCGCGGCACGATGATCATCACCCGCGAGGCCTGCCAAGCCTTCGGCGTCGATCTGAAAAAGGCCACGGTAGCAATACAAGGATTCGGCAACGTCGGCTCCTGGACCGCCCGCCTGCTCGCCGAACTGGGCGCCAAAATCGTCGCCGTCTCAGACGTGCAGGGCGGCATTTTCAACGAGAAGGGACTCGATCTGCCGAAGGTGTTCGAGCACCTGAAGGCGACCGGCTCCGTCGTCGGCATGAGCGGCACGCGACCGGTCGACAATGAAGAAATCCTCGCTCTGAATGTGGATATTCTCGTCCCCGCCGCGTTGGGCGGCGTCGTCACGGAAAAAAACGCCGCCGACGTGCAAGCCCGGCTCTTGGTCGAGGCGGCCAATTCGCCGGTCACCCCTCAGGCCGATGCGATACTCAACAAACGTGGTGTCACCGTCGTGCCGGACATTCTGGTCAACGCCGGGGGAGTCACTGTTTCCTACTTCGAATGGGTGCAAAACCTGCAACAGTTCCGATGGGATCTGGAGCGGGTCAACACCGAACTCGAAAAACGCATGGTCCACGCCTGGCA
>CAYXGR010000177.1:0-6467 GCA_964464525.1 uncultured Planctomycetaceae bacterium | reverse complement strand
CCCGACTGACCCCGGAGGGGTCATGGGCTGTGGCCACGGGTGAAGCGCGGCCGCCGAAGGCGGACAATCGAAACCCGTGGAATGATCAGTCCCGTCTTTTTTCGCCCCGGCAGGGGCGAAGGAGGTCTGATACCTGGCGAGGGTATCGATGGGTCGAGCTGCGTTCGTCCGCCACCCCTCCGGGGTGGAATCGCTGGGGGCATCGTCATCCACGAGTTCCGCCCCGGCATGCGCCGGGACTCCACTCGTGGCTACAACCCATAACCCCTCCGGGGTCAAAGATGTAGTCGCCCCGCCTTATCCCCTGTCATGGACCCGGCGGCACGCCTTCCCGTCCCGATACGGCCGGGTTGTATCAGCCTGTCACCCGGCACATGAACGCCCACCATCAGTCCAGTCCATACTCGGACCAGCGCCCATCCACCAACCGCTTGATTGCGTCGGTCATCACCAGTGGTACCGGCCAGTCGCGAACGATTCCCTCGCCTGCGATCTTGCGCGTCGCGTCGATGCCGATCTTGCTGCCCGCACCATAGTACGGTGCCGCATGGTCGAGAATGTCGAGCGGCCCGTCGACGATGAACGTATCTCGACGTGGATCGACATTTGCCCCCACGCGAAACATCACCGCCTGTTCGTCGTGCACGTCCACGTCCTCGTCCACGATGATGATGAACTTGGTGAACATCATCTGCCCAGCACCCCAGATGCTGCTTGCCACCTTCCGGGCCTGATAGGGATAGTCCTTGCGGATCTTCACGAAGCAGAAGTTGTGAAACGCCCCCCAGCGCGGCAGGTCGTAGTCGATGATGTCCGGAATCAACATTTGCAGCATCGGCAGAAAGATCCGCTCCGTGGCCTTGCCGAGGCAATAATCCTCCATCGGCGGGATGCCCACGATCGTTGTCGGGTAGATCGGATCGTGCCGGTGGGTGATCGCCGTGACTTGAAGCGTCGGACATGTTTCGGCGAGGCTGTAGAAACCCGTGTGATCGCCGAACGGCCCCTCGCGGGCCATCTCGGTGGCGCTGACGAATCCCTCGATCACGATCTCCGCGTTCGCCGGCACCGACAGCGGGACCGTCTTCGCCGGGACGAGGGGGATCCCCCCGTCGTTGAGGAAACCGGCGAACAGCAGTTCGCTCATTCCCGGCGGCAACGGGCAGGTCGCCGCATAGGGCAGGACGCTCTCGCCGCCCAGGGCGATCGCCACCGGCATGTCTTTATTCAGGGCCGCGTGCATGCGTTGGTGCCGTGCCCCATCATGATGCACATGGCAATGAAAGATCGCCGAGCGCGGCCCCGTCACCTGAATCCGATACATCCCCACATTCGGATCCGATCCATCCGGGGCGGTCGTGAAAATGCTCCCGAGTGTGATGTAGCGTCCAATTGGATGATTCGTGTCTTCGTCATGTGGCGATGTTTCAAGACATGGACGATTGGAGAATTGAACGTCTTCGTCGCGTCCCGCGTCATGCGGCCAGCACCGGATGATCGGCAGCGAAAACAGATCGGCGTCTTCAGTGTGCACGACTTCCTGGCAGATGCCCCGCTTCACCTGTTTCGGAGAATAGCCCGCGATCTTCGCCAGTTCGGGCAGCATTTTCATCTTGTCCAACAGCTTCGTCGGCGGTTCGGGCTTGATCAGCTTCTGCACCTTCTCCGCCAGGGCCTCGAAGCCGTCGCATCCCAGGGCCATGCGCATCCGCGTATAGCTGCCATACAGGTTGATCGCCAGCGGGATCGTGCTGCCGCGTACGGTCTCGAACAGCAATCCGACGCCGCCCAGGCCACCATGTACCGGGTCGGTCGCGGGCGCACCCTCCGTCCCCTCGGGGCAGGGCGACTTGCTCACCCGGTCGGCGATCTCGGTGATCTCCAGTTCCGGATCCACCTCCGCCGAGACGCGGCGCAACTGCCCCGCCGTCTCCAGCGCTTCCACGAACGATCTCAAATCCGAATAGGCCAATTCAATCTCCCAGTACAAATCAAGCCTGCCGGGGCCTGTACCCGGTAAGGGTTATAGCCGAAACAAGGCCGTGCGTACCAGTGTGCCCTTCGTCTGCTTTTGTCACCGATTGATCAGAGCCGCGACCGTAAGGGAACGGTGGGTATGGACTCACAGCGATCGTGCAGTCGTCATTCCATCGGCAAAATATCATGATTCCGATGTTCAGTAATCTTTCTGGGAGGGCGGCGATGACCGCTTCCTTGCGGTCGCGGCTCTGACAGAAGCGGCTCTGAATCAAATATCTTGTGAGGATAGCGGATTCGCCCCCAACTCGACAGCCGATTCCCGAAATGGCTACAATTCAAGCGCAATGGCCAACTACACCTGTCCATCCTGCCGGCAGACCTTTCATGATGAGGAGAATCTCGACGGCCCCTGCATCTTCTGCGGCCACCTGTTGACCGAGTTCCGCCCGGCCCCGCGCCATCACCCCGGCACGACCGACCTGATCAACGTGGCCCGGCTGCAGCGCTGGCTACTCCGCCTTCTCCCGCTGGCCGTCGCCTGCGACGCGGCGATGATCTTCGCCCCATCCTTCAAGATCCTCGGCGTTGAGGGTTTCCTCTTTTTCATACCCGCCCCGCTGATCATGCTGGGGCTGGTCGTCGTCCTGCTGTCGCTGGTGGAGGCCTTGGGCGGGATATCGATCCTTTATATGTTTCTCATGCTCATTCCGGGGATCAACATCCTGGTATGGTTTGAGGTCAATGCCCGTGCGACGGAGGTGCTGAAGAGGGCGGGAGTCCGTGTGGGGGTTCTGGGCGCGCGGGATCTGGATGTGAGGAGCATCATCGATGCCACGTTGTGCAGCGGCTGCGGCTACAACCTGACCGGAAACGTCAGCGGTCGCTGTTCCGAATGCGGGAAGGAGATCCCACGATCATAGGCACGTGTTGTAGGATGGGTCATCAGATCCATCTGTTGGTCCCACGACGATTCAATGCACAGTTTTCCAAAGGGATCATGCGCGGTATACGCGCGATATCGGAACGTAGGTCTGATGACCCACCCAACGTGACTTCCACTAATTAGACAGAATGAATGGAAATTATATCGCGTTGAGCCAGGCTTCGATATCAAGGCCGTCGCGGTCGCCGTCGCCATTGACGTCGGCGCGTTGCAACGTGCAGACATCAAACACGCCGTTTTCGAGGAGCACATTGGCGAGAGTCGTCGCGTCGTCGATGTCCACCATCCGGCTGCCGTCCACGTCGGCGACGGCGAAGAGGGGAAAGGCGGTCTCGATTCTGAACACCTCGCCGCCCAGATCGCAAATGTAAATCTCCCCAAACGCATCGGAGCCGAAGGATGAAACGCTGCCGATCGACCCAATATCGGGAATGAGCTCCACGGTGCGATCCATGAATTCCGTCACCGTGACGCCGTCATAGCGAAGGCTCCAGAGGGTACTGCTGCAAAAATCCGAGTAGAAGTAGGTTCCGCGGAGGTTGCTCGCAGCGCAGCCGCGATAGACCTCGCCGCCCGTGATCGAACAGCCAAGGCTATGGTTGTATTCCTGGAAAGGTTCAACGAAAGTCAACGCGTTGCAAAACGCGGCGAAGTTGAAATTGTGGGCACCCTCGCGGCAGCGCCAGCCATAGTTGAGCCCACCCTGATAGCCCGCATCGCCGGGCATCGAACCGGGCAGGTTCGCCGTCTGAAAATCGAGTTCCTCCCACGCGTTTTGCCCCACGTCGCCGATCCACAAATCGCCCGTGGCAGAGTCGAACGTCGAGCGCCAGGGATTGCGCAGGCCGTAGGCCCAGATCTCGTCATCCCCGGTAATCCCTACAAATGGATTATTCGGCGGGATGACATAATTGCGATTGGGATCGCCGGGAAAATCGTCTCCGTTCACGTCGATTCGCAACATCTTGCCCAGCATGTTGTTCGTGATGTCCTGGCCGTTGCCCGTGGCCGCGTCATGGCCGGCACCGGTATCCCCCGCGCCGCCTCCGTCGCCCATGCCGATGTAGAGCATGTCGTCGGGGCCGAAGGCGATCCAGCCGCCGTTGTGGTTGGTCTGCGGCTGGCTGATACTCAGGAGTTCACGAACCGGTGTCGGACTGGCAATGTTCGGATCGCCCGCCGAAACCTGAAACTCCTGAATGTGCGTTCGGTTTCCGCCTGTGTTCGAAGTGAAGTCGACATAGAACAAACCGTTGGTCGCGTAGTCCGGGTGAAACGCCATGCCCAGCAGGCCCTGTTCGTTGCCGACGTTGAGACCGGTCACGGTCAGAAACGGAGCAGCGTTGATCGTGCCCGCGGCGAGATTATGAATCTTGATCTGGCCGGTGTGTTGTTCCCCGATGAAGATGCGGTCCAGATCGCCGGGTGCGTGGACCACGAAGACCGGACGGGCAAGACCGGCCGCGACTCGAACCGAGGTCAACGGCTGGGCATTCGCCTCGGAAACCAACAAGCCTTGACCAACAACTGATGCAGCAACGACTGCGATAAACATGCGATTGATTGACATAGAGCGATTCCTCTCTTTCCGGGTCTATTCATTCAAACTTGGTAGTGGATCAAAACATTTCAAGCGGCGGCGCGCAAATCGCGGCGCGTGGACACTTTTCTTCAACGGTTGCAATGGACGCCAGGGGATCCGAAGGTTGGCCGGCGGTTCCCACCCTCATCGGGTCATGCCGATCCGGGTCAGATCCACACCGGATCCGAATCCCCTGAATCGATAACGACGACGCGAATGAACCTGATTTCTGCAACCCCAGATGCCGGCAGTGCCGCCCTCCCTCGACTCGGTCCCGATTATAGCCCCTTCCGCCGGGAAATAAAAGTGTCTCGAATTCGCTTTGTGATGCTTGAAACCGCGTTTCAAGCTCCGTTGCATGTTCAATATCGGCTCCGTCATGGCTCAACAAATTGGACCGATCCCGGAGGATCCGTTTCCGATCGGCCGTATGTCCGTACTCCATCCTGATCGGCTGTTTTCGAGGTCCCAATCAACCGACAAGTAGGCTGGAAAGACACCGGGAAGGATCCGGAGCGTGAGAAGCTGGTCTGATTTCCGCCTCATTTCGGGCCGACCCTTCCGGACCGCGGCAAGCATTCGCGCGATCGACACTCGGCATCCCTTCCAACTCAAGAATCGACGGCGGAGGCGCGAACCGATTCTCCGGCCATGAAACCAAAAGGATGAAACGAATATGTACGCTCCATTCAATAGAAACGGGTTCCCATCGCTTCGTTTTCTTCGCGCCGGGATCCCCCTGATCACCCTTCTTGCGTTCGGGTCGGACCCGACCTCCGCCCGCGCCGGCGACGTGCCGTTTTTTCAGGGATTGGGCGATCTGTCCGGCGGCACTTTTGATAGTGTCGGGTTCGATCTCTCCGCCAATGGTTCGGTCGTCGTTGGAAGAAGCCTGTCTGATTCCGGAACCGAGGCCTTTCGCTGGGAAAACGGCGTCATGACGGGACTGGGAACCCTTGCCGGCGGGGCGTCTTTTTTCAGCAACGGCATCGGCGTTTCTCCGGACGGATCGACCGCCGTCGGCTCCAGCCTGTCCGCATCCGGCGATGAGGCATTCCAATATCAAGGCGGACCGATGATCGGACTGGGCGATTTAACCGGAGGAAACTTTTCCAGCCAGGCCCTCGCGGCCTCGACGGGCGGCACCGTCATCGTCGGATTCGGCATGTCCGCCGCCTCGGGCAGCGAAAACGAGGCGTTCCGTTGGGAAAACGGCGTCATGACCGGACTGGGCGATCTTCCCGGTGGAATCTTTGCCAGCAAGGCCCTCGATGTCTCGGCCGATGGTTCGACGATCATCGGCTGGAGTCGATCCGGAAACGGATTCGAGGCATTTAGACACACAGGTGGTATCATGACCGGCCTCGGCGATCTGGCCGGCGGAAGCTACGGCAGCGTGGGCCTGGCGGTCTCCGCGACTGGCGCCACCGTCGTGGGCTGGAGCCACTCCGAGTTCGGACCCGAGGCCTTCCGCTGGGAGAATGACGTGATGACCGGTCTGGGCAGCCTGTCCGGCGGAATCGCGGGCAGCTTTGCCTACGACGTGTCCGCCGACGGATCGATCGTCGTCGGTCAGAGCGATTCGGCGCTTGGCAACCAGGCGTTCATCTGGGATGTCGATCTCGGAATGCGGCTGCTCCGCGATGTGCTCGAAGTGGATCTGGGCCTCGACCTGACCGGCTGGACGCTTTCCGAGGCCCGTGGCATCTCCGCCAATGGCGGCATCATCCTCGGTTCCGGCATCAACCCCGACGGCCACCCAGAAGCCTTTCTCGCAACGCTGCCCGAACCGGCCACCCTCTCGCTGCTGTTATGTGCGGCAGCAATACTGTCCAGGAGACGTCGTAGACAGAGCGCGATGTAGGGTGGGCACCGCCCACCTTTTTTCTTTTATAGGGCGGGCACCGCCCACCTTTTTTCCGCCCCGAAAGGGCGTTGTGAGGTAGGATGGGTCATCTGACC
>CAYXGR010000176.1:0-6572 GCA_964464525.1 uncultured Planctomycetaceae bacterium | reverse complement strand
ACCCGACCGGTCGCGGCTCATCCCAACGACCGGTTCGGCTCGTACCCGTTTCCAAAATACACTTTGCCAGAACGCCGACTTCAGCCGGCGGTTTCTCGTTTGCCACCGACTTCAGTCAGTGGTGAACGCCACTCACCACCCCCATCGGCCGGCTTCAGCCGGGCTTTCCGACGGGTGGCACGACTTCAGCCGGCGTGTTGCGATTCGCGCGTCTCGGCGCCCGTCATTTTCAGGGCCGCCAGATGTTTGTTCGCCGCGAATTGATGGGCCTTTCGAGCGGTTCGGCCCAGGTCTCGGACCGCGGAACGATCCCCCTCGCCGATTCCGCTCGACTGCTCGATATCCGTTTCAATCGATTCCTGCTGATTCGTCTCCTCGGCCAATCCATCCCTTTGGTGCCGGGCCAACAGGGCCTCGGCCTCCGTGTTCTCCTTCATAAAACGAAGATGGGCGATCGCGCCTTCGATCGTCTCGGCATAATTGCCACGCCCTTCGCCGGCCAACTGAAGATCCAGCATCAGACGCGCGGTTTCGACCGATTCAAAACAGCCGAGCAATTGCGTTATGCTCACTTCTTGACCTTCCCGGCCTGACTCCATCACGACGCGGGTAATTTCTTTCAAGTCTCCTTCGGGCAACAGCTCGATGTCCAGATCCCCGGCAACGGTGCCGTGGTGACTGAAATCATTCAGCAATACGCCCAATATCTCCTTTACCGCTGTCACCGCAACGCTAGGCGTCGAGACCGGCGCGTGATCCATCCCCGGCTCGGTATGAGAGGCGGCCGATGGGATGCGTCGCGCGACGATTCTCAGTTGTCGTTGCACTTCGGAGCCGGAAAGCCCCAACAGCTTGCCGACCTGATTCAGAATGAGCCCCCGCCTGATAGGATCCTGTTTTCCACTGTCTGTAGCTTGAGCGACGAGGGTCAAAAATTCCTCGACCGCCCGCCGCCGATCGGGTCCGGTCGCCGCGTCACGGTAGCGACGACTGACCTGCTTCCACTTGGATTCTAGCGCGTCCAATGCAGACGTCAAAACAGTTTCGAACGCCTCTTTGCCTTCGGAAGCGAGAAGTTCGGCAGGATCCGATCCTTCTCGGACGTAGGCCAGCCGAACGTCCAGTTCCTCCGACAAAAAGACACCCAAGGACCGATCCGCGGCCTTCATACCGGCCTCGTCGGAATCGAAGACGAGGGTGACCGAATCCACATAACGACGAAGCAAACGGCAATGATCCACCGTCAGGGCCGTCCCCAGTGTCGCCACCGTCTGTCCGAACCCGGCCTGGTGGGCCAGGATGCAGTCCGTATACCCTTCCACGATCACGGCGCCGCGCGTCTTAGAAAAGGTTTCTTTCGCGAAGGTCAGGCCGTAAAGGCATCGACTCTTGTCAAAGAGCAGGGACTGCGGCGAATTCAGATACTTCGCCGAATCACCATCCAAGGCCCGCCCGCCGAAGCCGATTACCCGATTCATCACGTCGTGAATCGGGAAGATCAACCGGTTGCGAAAGGCGTCATAACAAGAACCGTCGTCCTTTTGTTTGACGAGGCCGGCCGCGACCAACAAGACCCTCGGGATATCCGCCCGCGACGCGGCGTCACGCAATGCGTTCCAGCCCGGCGGGGCGAAACCCAACTCAAACCGGCTCGCGGCCTCCTCATGGATACCCCGATCGGCGATATAGGCCCGTACGCCAGCCGCGCCTGTCTGGGAGAGGGCCTTACGAAACCAGCGGCAGGCCCAGCGATTCACACGCTCGAGGTCCGACTTGCTCGGGCCGCTTGGTCCGTCCGAGACCGTTTTTTCGTCCTCCAGAGCGATGCCGGCCCGATTGGCCAGAATCGCCCGGGCCTCGACGAAATCAACCTGTTCCTTCATCTGAATGAACTTGAAGACATCGCCTCCCGCCCCGCATCCAAAACACTTGAAATACTGCTTCTCCGGTCGAACGTTGAATGAGGGAGTTTTCTCATTGTGGAACGGGCAGAGCCCTTTGTAGGCACTGCCGGCCCGCTTGAGCGTCACATAGGACGAGACGACCCCCAGAAGGTCACTGGCCTGTCGAATCTCTTCAGTTTTTGCCGTGAAATCCCTTCCGACCACCTGAGGCGCCATGTCCTTTCGGGTTTACGACCGGCTTGAGAGTGAGACTTTTCACTCGTAACCTGTTGGGAATACGTCCGATATCGTTACACGCTTGCCCTGCAGGCCAGCCGACCGGCGTGGCCAGAGACTATTTAATATAACACCTATATTGGCAATGGGCAAATTATCGGGCAAAAAAAAACAAAAAAAATACGCGCGCGCCCGGTTCATCGCACAGGCACCGAGTACCCGACACCGCCTCCATGCACCCCAAAAAAGGACCGATAAAATACGCATTAACAAATGCCGGTCGATTTTGACAGGACATATCATAACTCCTTACAGAAAAACAAATTATAGCAACAATAATGCTTTTTTGAGCCAAATTGACCGGACATAGAGGACACATTCGAGATTGCGATCAGGCTTCTAATTCGGATGGACTTGAAACACGAATGGCAATCGCGGAAAAACCCCTATGATAGGCTGGGGATCGTTTTGGAAACACGTTGTGGACTCATCCACTCGGAGATACGCATGAATACGCGAATCGTCAAAATCCGGACAGCGAGAATCACAGGGTTCGCATGTGTCGCATGGATGATCCTCGCGACCGGTTGCACTGACGGTCGGCCCTTCCGGCTCGGCTCGAATGCGGTTTCAAAGGCCAATGACACCACCACCAAGCCGCTGAAAACGAAATCCCCTATCTACCCCACAGCCTTTTCCACGCTCCCATTCTGGAACGACGGTCTCTCCGAGATGGCCTACTACGACGCCGTAGACACCCTCTACAACAAACCCCGCCACTACGTCCGCGTCATGCTCCTGAATCGCGAATGGCTCAATCCCGTCCAACGCGTCAAGGCCGAGAATCAAAATATACTGGTAGCCTCCAGTGACGGAAGCGGAAGCAAATCATCCGTGCCCGTCTTCAAACTGAACATCATCGAGGAGATACCCACCGAGAACTACAACTATCGCCACATGATTACCGTCTTTTTGAACCGGCATACGCTCATGCCAGAGAAGCTCGCCGCATCCAGCCAGGAATGGTGCGGAACCACGTTCAAGCAACTCCAATGGTTGCCCAAGGGTCTGCGCGTGCGAAGTTTCAGCTACTTCGAGGACGAGGCGGATCGCGAGTGGAATCTGCCTTCTTCCCCGGTGGCTTATCCTCGGGAGGCCCTTTTTATCCTGGCCCGCGCCGCCTGTGCGTCGAATACCGATATGGATCTGCTGCTGCTTCCGACCGTACGCTCAAACCATGCAGCCGAACCGATGCCCGCTCCCATGCATCTGACAGTCGCCCAAAAATGCTCGTCGGTGCGTGTTCCCTTCGGCCGGTTCTCGGCAAAAACGGTCACGATCACGGACGAGAACGGCGAAGAGACGGCACACTATCGGGTCGAGGCTGAGGCCCCTTATCGTTTACTCTCTCATCGCTCCCGGGACGGTCTGGAATTGTCCCTACGCTATGTGGAACGCCGTGCCTATTGGGACAGAACCCGGACCAGCCGGTTCTATCGACAGGGAGCGGCACCATGACGTCGGCGCCCAACCCGCCCACGCCCGAAGAGGAGGCCCTTCTGAGGGATGAACTCGCGCGATTGCGTGCCGCGAATCAGGCGACGTTCAAGCGGCGTATCGCGGTGATCGGTGTCGTTCTCCTCATGGCCGCCGGAGTCCATTGGTATCGAGAAATCGGGCTCTGGACAGCGGCGCGATGGTACGCCCTGCGCGCGGGTGGTCCCACCATCGACCTCGAATACGCCCTGAAGCTGATCCGGAATCAACGCGCCATCGTGATCGATGTCCGCGAACCCGGGGAATTCGCGGTCAGCCACATGGATGAGGCTCGATCACTCCCCTTGTCGCGACTCCAGAGTGACGGCTGGCCCAAGGACTGGCCGACGGATCGGCCCATCATCGCCTATTGCACCATTGGTTATCGCAGCGGAATCGCTGCGAAACGTCTCGAAAAGGAGGGACTCGATGTCAGCAACCTCATGGGAGGAATTCTGGTTCTGGCCGATGCAGACCAGCCCTTGGTCGATGATTCCGGACTCACGCGGGCAGTTCATACCTGGAGCGATTCCTTTGCATGGATGTTGCCGCCGACCCACCGGGCCGTCTGTGGCGACGGATCATCGACCATTACCCAAACAAAAAGTCCGAATAGGTGAACAACGACGAGCTTCGACTCCACGGGGCCAACACTTGCCAGCTTATCTCAGCAAAGAAGCCTGATCGAAATCTCGAATGTGTCCACTTTGTCCTGACATTTTGGGATAAGTTTTAAAAAAGACGCCTTAATTTGTTTTTCTGTAAAGAGTTATGTGATGTCCGCCCGTTTTCGACGGGCAATTGATAATGTATATTTTATCGGTCCCTCTGGATAAACAATATCGCCCGGATACGCGACGAAGCAGTAGCGATGGTGGATTGATATGAGCGTCCGATTACGGTCATAGTGCCCAAGCCCCGAGCGTAAGCGAAGGGTCCAACGACCGGCGACCCCCTTCGTCCGAAAAACGGACGGGGTTCCCGGTCTCCTCGGCCGATATCAATTTCTGATGCACGGCGATCAAGGCTTGCAATGGACCTCTAACCCGCGTAAAGTCTATCATTGCACGAAATGGGGAAAGCGCCCCAAGCGGGGCCCGCGGCTGCCTTCGGCCATTTGGCCGTCCCACCTTGAAGAACGCCGCATCGCTTGGGATGACTTGGCTGAGAAAACCTACCATCCGTCGACGTTGCGAGGTATAATCTCAGGCTACCCCCGGAACCTCCCACCGGTTCGCCGATGCGCGAACGATTGTTTTAACGCGACTTAGGAGCTTCTCATGATGCGACTCCGATTACTATCCGGCGTGATGGCTGTATCGCTGCTCTTGGGCAGCAATTTTGCATTTGCCGATGATGATCAACCGGCCGGACAACGGCTCAACGACGCGGTCAAGCTCTATGACAGCGGCCGTTATGAAGCGTCTCAGAACATGCTGCGGGAGATCAAGGAATCTGATCTGTCGAGCGATGAAGAGAAGCTCCAGCTCCAGCGCTACCTCTCCATGAGCGCCACGGCCATCGCCGGCGTCAAGAGAGCCACGGGTCGATTTAACGACGGCGCCGCGGCACTGAAGGCGAATCGCCTCGACGATGCCCGAAAACACTTCGAGGCCGTCGCCAAAAATCGCTTCGCCCCGGCGGACCTGAAGGCTCAGGCTGCCCGGCACCTGAAATCCATGACCGACAAGGCGAAGTCATC
The DNA here is from genome assembly GCA_964464525.1 of uncultured Planctomycetaceae bacterium. Lineage (GTDB taxonomy): Bacteria > Planctomycetota > Phycisphaerae > UBA1845 > UTPLA1 > CAYXGR01. The sequence goes on along the minus strand of CAYXGR010000176.1, from coordinate 1,214 downwards.
ACCTCGGTCGGTTTCCCCGGACACTCAGAAGGCGCTCGATCATGCCTCATTGGTTGACATCCTGGCCCGAGAAAACGAGCTGCTCTGGCAGAAGGCCGTCGCTTCCTACAAGGCGACCGCCGGCAAGATTCGCAAGGCCGTCAATGCCGAGGATTTCGACGAGGCCCGACGCCTTCTGGCCGTAGCCAAGCAGACGATCGAGCTGAATCGTCGTTATGCGTCGCCGGTCACACGCTATGAAGATCTTCGCCAACAGGCCCTCGACCTGGAGGCCTTTCTCGAAGACGAACATCGCGTGTTCGAAGAATACCTGATCAAGAAGCAGGTCGATGAAGTCAAGCAGCGTGAAACAGATCGGATGGAGCACATCCGGCAAAACCAGCAACGCCAGATCGACCAGTTGCTCGAACAGGCCGCGGAACTGCGCAAGGAGCGCCGGCTCGAGCAGGCCATCCAGGTGCTCGACCAGGTTCTCGGCATCGATCCGAACCATGATCAGGCCAAGTGGATGCGTGAGACCCTCGAAGATTTGATGATGAATATTCGGGACATAGATGCCGTACGTGAACGATCCAGGCATTCCCAGGAAGTCTATGTCTCGAACGACGAAGCCGGCATTCCCTACAACAAGAACATCACCTACCCGAAGAATTGGCGGGAGATCACCTCCATTCGCCGAGGCACCGAAGCCGCCACCGAGTCGCCGGAGACATTGGAGGTTCGCAAGCGGCTTCGGAAGACGGCCCCCGAACTTCGTTTCGACGCCGAACCCTTCGAGGAAGTCATCAACAAGCTTCGCGCCCTGACCGGCCTGAACATCGTTCCAAACTGGTCCGCCCTCGAGGCATCCGCGATCGAGAAGGACGCCGAGGTCTCGCTCCGTCTCGACAATGTGAAATTCGAGAAAGCGATGGAGTTGATCCTCGACAATGTTGGCGCAGGTGAAGTCGAACTCGCCTTCGAAATCGACGAAGGCGTCATCCAAATCTCCACCAAGGAGGATCTCAGCCGAAAAACCGTAACACGGGTCTATAATGTGCAGGATCTGATCATCACGGTACCCACCTTCAGAGGCCGGCAAATCGACCTCAACCAGATCGGTCAGACCCAGGGCCAGGATGGCGGTCTCGGCGGCGGCAGATTTATCGACGGCGGTCAAGGTGGTACTTCTGGAAGCCAGGGTGGTGGTTTGTTTGGTGATGACGGTGGAGAAG
>CAYXGR010000175.1:4353-6582 GCA_964464525.1 uncultured Planctomycetaceae bacterium | reverse complement strand
ACAGGTGCCACAGGCCCGGCTGTCGTGTCATGGACCCGGAGGATTGAGACGTGTTCCGACGTGGCGGGAGAGACCGGGCCGCATGTATGGGGTAAAGGCGCACTTCCGGGGTGAGCGCCTACCCCTTCCTTACGGGCGCGGCTCTGATCGACATTGTTCCAATTAACTTGGCAATTCACTAACGGTCAGATCGAGTGGATCCTTGAGTTGGAGGCCGATTTCGTAGGTGCACTTCGCAACCCATGTGCAGCGGACGACCTGCCCCTCAATGTCAAACGTGTCGCCCTCGGGCAGGACGACCTTCAGGCTGCAGGGGGACCCCGCGACGAGTTCGTGGTCGTACAAGAAGGCGACACCGCCTCGGCTGATGTTTCGCAGCGGTATCATCACGGGGTTCTCACGACGGGCTTCCCCGCGCATTGTCAATATGGCGAAGCTGCGGCAGGTCACGCGCTCGTGGGAGCGAAGATCGCACTCGTTGGTATCCTGCTCGGCTGAGTGGGCATCGAGCTTGTCCAACAGTTCGATCAGGTCTTCATGCTCAAAGGCGACGGGTCGGATTTCAACGGCTCGAGGAAGAGATGGCATGATTCGGTTTCTCCGGTCGCGGGCGTGCGTCGGGGTGGGTGGTTATGTGGACTTTGGGCTCGATTGACTTCTCACGGTTTTTCGTATTGAAGGAGGAATTGCTCGATCCCTCACAGGCCGGACAGATGTCTCGGTGTAGCCAGAGATAGAAAGATGCGATCCCGAATATCGCCGGGACCGCCGTGAACATCCAGATGGTCGTACTGCCGATCCAGTCGGGCAACCCAATGCTCCAGCACAATCGGTGAATCGCCTCGAAGAGGGCCGGTGTGGGCGGCCAATGCAGAAACATGATGGCGGCGCTACCGATGAGGGAGATGGCATAGAAGAAAAAACGACCATTCCGACAGACTCCGCTGCCGCCGCACTGACTGCACTCTTCTCGATGAATGTTCCGCACAGTGCCCATGGCGTCCAACCCTCAACCGCGATCATTCAAAACCATGCCGACCACCTTCAATATCGTAATTCAGGGAGCCGACGATAGGCCGAAATGCGCGTCGGGCACTAGATGGGCGCACAGGCCGTCCTTATCGGGCGGGTGGTGAACCGTTTTCGGCCGCGAAGGTTTCATTGAAGACTCGGAGGGAATCGGAGGTGACGTCGATCCTCCAATCAGGTTCTTTCTCACGGCGCTTATCGAGGTTGAACCAGATGACCGCCTTGACTTGGGGATAGCGGTTGAGAGTCGCGTGGGCCTCGCGGATCCAGCGTTCCCGCTGTTTTCCCTTGCCGGGGGCACAGCCGAACTCGGAGAGAATCACCGGTTTCGACGGGTAGCGTTTTTCGAAGTCACGAAGGGGTCCGTGAAAAATCTTCTCGAAGGACTCCCAGTGGTGCCACTTGTCGTGATGGTCTCCAAAGTTGTAGCCGTCGAGTGAAACCCAATTGACAAACGCGTCGCCCGGATAATACCGATGCATCCGGTTCTCGCGGGTGTCGGGACAACTTACGATGTTGGGCGACCAGACCCATTCCACGTTGTCCGCGTGTTCGTTTCGGAAGATGGCATGGGCGTGGCGCCAGGCCGAGATATAGGCTGCCGGATCGTGCGACCAGGTGAACCAGTCGCCGTTGAACTCGAATCCAAATCGCAGAAGGACACGACGGCCATCTTTGTGTGCGCTCCGTGCCCAGTCTCGCAGGAAGTCGTCGTAGTCGCCGCGGATGATGAGGGGGAGATACGATCCCTTGTGCTGCCCATGCCAGCTCCACAGTTCCAGCGAAACCATCGGCGTCGCGCCGATGGAGTGAATCGCATCGATGGGGCGCTTGGGAAACGGTCGACCGAGATCCCGGTAGAACATCACATAGTCTGGCGACGTGGAAAACTTGGCGATCCCCTTTCGCAAGTGCTCGCCGTAAGATTTTGACCAGAGGATCTGGTAGAGCCCCCATTGCAACGGCTGATCGCGAATCGGACGTTGCTCTTCGCGCTGGGAGGCGGCGAAAACGAGCGCCGCGATGAGCAGCAACGACGGCCACAATAGCCCATTCGAAAATCTGCGTGGGAATGTCGCCATAGGACTCCGCCGGGAGTGTTTCGATCCATATGACCAGGGGTGATCGATTCCGTCTGACCCGTGATACGGGAGGCCGAGCATGATACAGCCTACGGTCTACCATCCGCTGTCTGCGGTC
>CAYXGR010000175.1:0-4253 GCA_964464525.1 uncultured Planctomycetaceae bacterium | reverse complement strand
GTAAGCAAATATCATTACGTGGAATATCGCATATTGGCTCAAGAATTCAGCATCTCCGATACCCCCCGCACGGTAGGACTTCGTTCTGAAACCCTTAATCCAAGGGGGTCTACGCCGATTTCCGTGATTATTCCAGCTCAGAATCTATCTCAAACGGAGTATGGGACCGGCTGGAAAAGCGGTGTCACAGGATTGTTGTGGAAGATTCCGACAGGCCTTAAGAAACTCGATTCTGCTTGACTGTGCGTGATCCACGCGGGATAATGAACCCTTCGGGGTCATCCATCTATGATCAGTCGGGGTATGTTTTCGGGGGAGTCGCGCGAACGCGGGCGGAGCCGGGTGAATCGGAGGCTCCGAGTCATCGAAAGGCTTCACGATGAAGCCCGTCCATGCCACCCATCAGGAACACGAATCCAGCGAGCGGCGCGGTCTGCGCTTGCCCAGGTGGCATTATCTCTACTTCCTTCTGGCCGGATTCGATCTGGTCACCGTGTCTTTCAGTCTCTATGTCACCCACCAACTGGTTGGAATCCACCGAACCTCGGTTGAGACCAACCAACTTTGGGCCGTCCGATTGCGTCGTTATTCAGAAATCGGAGTACTCGCCGCGCAGGTCAATGCGCCGGGCAATAATGTCTTCGAATCGGGCGATTATGAATTGGAACGACGCCACCTGACGGAGGCCCTGACCGGATTCAACCAAAGCTTGTCCGAGGCTGAGGAAGATCTGCGGACCCAAGTCTCGGCGAAGATCGCGGGGCCGCTGTTGGTAAATCTGGAAAAGATTGATCGCCCTGTTCAGGCTATGGCCGAAGAAGCACGCCAGATCTTCTCCTACTTCCAGGCGGATGAGTTGGACAAGGCCGGGGCGCACATGGCCAGCATGGATCATCGATTCTACGAGGCCACCGGCGCCGCTGACCGATTGATCCAGGATGTTCAAGAAATTCAGGAAAGACTTCTTACGGCACAGGGGGATGGGGCCGTTCGGATGCGCCGATTTGAATACCTGATCGCCGGTCTGATCGCATTCATGGTCCTGGGGGTAACAACCTACGGGATCAAGATCAGCACTGCGGCGAGAAAAGGGCAGGCCGAGCGGGAATCGCTGATCCAAGCCCTGCGGGCCAAGGAGGGCCGGCTCCGTTCGATCCTGGATACCGCGGCGGACGGGATCATCATTATCGACGAGCGTGGAATCATTGAATCATTCAACGCCTCGGCCGAACGTCTCTTCGGCTGGAGTTCGGAGGAGGTGATCGGCAAGAATGTCAGCCTGCTGGCGCCCTCTCCCGACGACGAGCGGCATGACGGGTATATTCAACGCTTTCTGGAGACGCACGAGCCGAGAATCATCGGGATCGGTCGCGAGGTCCTCGCGCGTCGCAGGGACGACACGACATTCCCGATGCATTTGTCAGTCAGTGAAGTGTTACTTGGAGACCAACGCCTGTTCACCGGCATCGTCCGCGATATCACTGAGATCAAGCGGGCTGAGGAGACCATCCGCAGACACAACGAGATCCTCGAGGCGACGGTCACAGCCCGTACGGCGGAGTTGACACAGATCAATGCACGATTGAGGGAGGAGATTGCCGAGCGCGAGCGAGCGGTGGAGACCCAGCGGGAAAGCGAAGCCCGAACCCGGATTATCCTGGAAACTGCCGCCGACGGGATTATTACGATCGATGAACGCGGCGGAGTCGAGTCTTTCAACGCGGCGGCGGAGCGGATCTTTGGATGGGACGCGAAGGACATCATCGGAAAAAACGTGGATCTGCTTATGCCTTCGCCTTATTCACAGGAACACAATACCTATCTTGCGCGTTATCTCGAGACGGGTCAGCGCAATATCATCGGAACCGGGCGCGAATTGGTCGGGCATCGGAAAAACGGAACCCCCTTCCCGGTGTATCTGTCCGTGAGCGAGGTGCGTCTGCACGACCGGCGGCTGTTTACCGGAATCGTTCAGGACATTACGCAACGCAAGCAGACGGAGGCGACGCTTCGCGAGAGCAAGGAGCGCTATCGACTGTTGGTGGAGGCGACCCACGTGATTCCGTGGGAGTTGGATCTCGCTACTTTTCGATTCACCTATGTCGGCCCGCAGGCCGCTGAGATGCTCGGGTATCCGGTGGAAGACTGGCTTGGCGAGAAGTTTTGGGAGAACCATCTTCATCCGGATGATCGAGACGCCGCCGTTCAATTCTGCAAAAGCAAGGCGTTGGCCGGTGAAGATCACGAATTCGAATACCGGATGCTGGCGCGGGATGGCGAAGAGATTTGGGTTCGGGATTATGTCAGCGTGATCTCGAATAAGCGTGGACCGACGCAGATGCGGGGCGTCATAATCAATATCACCGCGCATAAACGGGCGGAGGAGAAGATGCGCCGCCTGGCTTGCGGTCTCGAGTCTGCGGGCGAGTCTGTGTCGATTACCGATCTGAACGGCACGATTCTTTATGTGAATCCAGCATTCACGAAACTGACCGGCTACACAGCCGAGGAGATGATCGGCGGGAATCACCGGATGTTGAAAAGTGGGCAACATCCAGTCGAGTTGTACGAGGAGATGTGGGCTGCAATCCTCCGAGGTGAGGTCTGGAGCCACGAGATCGTCAACCGGCGAAAGGATGGAGTCGAATACGACGCACTTCTGACTACCGGCCCGGTCCGTGATCGGAAGGGAAAACTGGAAGGCTTCGTGGCGATTCAGCGCGACATCACCGATCGGAAGCGTGCGGCGGTGGCACTGGAACAATCCAACGTCGAACTGGAGCGCAAAAACAAAGAGATGGAACAATTTGTCTATACGGTTTCGCATGATCTGAAATCGCCCCTTGTGACAATCCAGGGATTTGCGGGCCATATGGCTCGAGACATGAAAGAAGGGCGATCGGATCGTATCGACGGTTACCTGCAGCGCATTCATAAATCCTCGATTCGCATGGCGCGGCTGATTGACGATCTTCTCGATCTCAGTCGGATCGGCCGCATTACCCAAAAACTCGAACCCGTGAGCCTCAGCGTGTTGATTCGGGAAATCGAAGAACGACACGAGGAACCGTTGCAGGTGCGACAGATCGCGCTTCATGTTCAGGAAGAGATGCCCACGGTCCTGGCGGACAAGGAGCGGATCAGCGAAGTTTTCGACAACCTGCTCACCAATGCGATCAAGTATGGATGCAACGGCGAAGGCGCGCGGATCGAGATTGGAGCGGTTGGGGAGGCCGGCGAAATACACATCTTCGTCCGAGACCACGGCCCGGGCATCCCACCTGAATACCACGACACGGTGTTTCAGCTCTTTCATCGCCTCGACCAGAACGCCGAAGGGACGGGTGTGGGCTTGTCTATCGTCAAACGGATTGTGGAGGTTCACGGCGGCCGGGTATGGGTCGAATCCGAGTCCGGTGCGGGAGCGACATTTTGGGTTGCACTTCCCAAGAAGCGCTCGCGGATAAAAGATACCGTGGGGGCGTAGCGTACAATTAGAAATCTCTGCGGCATCGGTTTTCTACGATGCGTGCCACAGGCATTGAACCTGCCGCAAAGGACTCGGGATGTATTCGTAAGGTTAAGGAGAATGAGCCATGAGCGCTGGGCGGGTCCACTTTCTACTCGTCGAAGACGACGAAGATCATGCTGAACTCATCAAACTGGCGCTCGCCGAAAATCGTGTGGTCAACACGATCGACTGGGTGCGCGACGGTGAAGAAGCCCTCGCCTTTCTTCGCCGTCATGGTCCCTTCGCCGATAAGACGCTACCGGATGTAATCCTGTTGGACTTGAGAATTCCGAAGATCGACGGCATTACTGTGCTCGCGAAACTCAAGGCGGACGACGAGTTGAAAAATATCCCCGTCGTCGTGCTCACCACTTCCCGCGCCGACGCCGATCGCGCGAAGGCCTATTCCAACCACGCGAACAGCTATGTAACCAAGCCGGTGGATTTTGAGAAGTTTCACCAGATGATCAAGGATCTGGGCATGTATTGGTCGGTCTGGAACCAAAAGCCGGGATAGCGATCAGCACCGATTGTTCCGGACTCCATCCCGTCCACCCAGCGTCGGTCATCCATTCACGAAGTTCGCTTCACGCCCGCCAATTCCGAAGCCCGGTTCACGTTATCCGTTCCTGATGGTATGATTATTGGCGAAATGGGCGCGACGATTTCGCGCACTCCATCCATATCCCATTTCGAAAACAAAGCGCCCGTAGCTCAGGTGGATAGAGCAACGGTTTCCTAA